>DATDFH010000166.1:0-8050 GCA_036522715.1 Verrucomicrobiia bacterium | reverse complement strand
GGCGGCGGTTGCCGACCTGCATCGCACGGCGGACGACGAGATCAACAAGATGCTCTCCGAGTTCCGCAAGAAGGCGGGTTATTATCTCTTGTTCCAAGTTTATCAGGAGGGCGACCGCAAGGCGCAGACGGAACTTTCCCGGACGCAGAAACTCAACCGCGACGTCAATCAGTTCGCCAACCGCGCCCGCCGCGGCGGCGAACGCGATCCGGTGCTCGGTCCCTGGTGGGAGATGGTTCGCGAGTGGAAGAAAGACCAGAAAACTTTTCCCGCCAAGGCGCGCGAAATCGCAACGAGGATCGCGGCCAACAAGCCAACGGCTGGAGCCGCGGCGAAGAGCAAGAAGGCCGGTTCGGCTCCGGCGAGCGCCGCTCCGTACAACCCCATGGTCGCCGCGATGTTCAAGGCCAACGCTGCGCCGCGCACCATCGAGCAGGTGGCCGGCTATTACACCGCGCTCTTTTCATCGGTGGACGCGCAGTGGCAGGCGATGTTGAAGGCCGCAGCTGGGCGTAATCCGTCTCCGTTGGGCAATCCATACGTCGAGCAGATCCGCAACACGCCGCTCGCCTTCACCTCCAGCGCCACGATGGACGTGGACGAAATGGTCGCGGCGTTGCCGAACAATCTCCAGAACCGCGTCCGTGGCAAGGCCAACGAGATCAGCAAGCTGGAGATGACAGAACCCGGCGCACCCGGCCGCGCAACAATCCTGGTGGACCTTCCCAAGCCGCAGGATTCACAGGTGTTTCTCCGCGGCGAACCCGGCAACCGTGGTGACGTTGCGCCGCGGCGCTTCCTTGAAATCCTTTCCGGCCCGAACCGGCAGCCCTTCAAGCTCGGCAGCGGCCGGCTCGAACTCGCGCAGGCCATCGCCAGCAAGGGCAACCCGCTCACCGCGCGCGTGATGGTCAACCGCGTCTGGATGCACCACTTCGGCGAGGGCATCGTGACCACGCCCGACGATTTCGGCACCATGTCCGACACGCCGACGCATCCGGAGATGCTCGACTACCTCGCGAGCTACTTCATGGACAACGGCTGGAGCGTCAAGAAGCTGCACCGCCTCATCCTGCTCTCCAACACCTACCAGCAGACCAGCGACAACAACCCGCGCTTCGCGCAGATCGATCCCTACAACCGCCTGCTCTGGCGCGCGAATATCCGCAAGCTCGAGTTCGAGGCCATCCGCGACTCGCTGCTTTTTATCGGCGGTAAGCTCGACTTGGCCATTGGCGGAAAGCCTGTCAACATCGTCTCCGAGCCTTACTCCAGCCGCCGTTCAGTCTATGGCTACATCGACCGCGCGGCTGTCCCCGAGGTGATGACGCACTTCGACTTCGCCACGCCCGACATGCCCTCGGGCCGGCGCTACAACACCATCGTCCCGCAGCAGGCGCTCTTCATGATGAACGGCCCGCAGGTCATCGAGGTCACGCGCAACCTTATCGCCCGTCCCGAATACAAGGCGGCGAAGACCGATGAGGCCCGCATCGAGGCGCTCTATCAGGTCATCTACCAGCGCAAGCCGCGCCCTGAGGAAGTGAAGCTCGGCGTCGAGTTCGTCACCACGCGCGTCGCGCCGGTGTTCACGCAGGCCGCCGCGCCCGAGCCGGTCGTTGCGAAGAAGGGCCAGATGCAGAAGAAGGCCGCGCCCGCAATGAAAGGCCGCGCCGGCGACATCGTGAACCGGAGCGGCACTTACGTGGCCCGCACCGGGCTGACGAACTGGGAGAAATACGCGCAGGCCCTGTTGCTGGCCAATGAAGCCAGTTACGTGAACTGATCCGCTGCTCCAAACTTTGCTGTAGCGCACGCCGCAACGCGTGCGCTGTTTTTCTATCGACGGTGCGCACAGCTTTGGCTTGGAACTCCCGCCACGAGGCGGTAGATGTTCGCGCGCACCCGACGCGCCGTGAAAAGAGTTTTCCTCATCGTGCCGCTGCTGGCCGCTTCGTTGCCCGGCGTCGCCGCTGATGCGGCGTATCCCGGCGCGGCCTTGCGCGCGCTCCACGCCAACACCAACACCGGCACCGCCACTGCGGTCGTCGTCGCCGACGTTCCACTCGCGCACACGATGCAAATGTTCCCGATCACCGACGGCAAACTTACCGCGCCGGGCGATGCGGAGAAGCAAGCACAGCAGCTTCTGCTGAATCTCTCGGCCGCCTTGCGCGAGGCGCGCTCGGACCTCGGCCGTGCGGTGAAGCTGAACGTGTTCGTCACCAGCGCGGGCCACGTCGAGGCCGTGCAGCGCGCGTTGGCGAAGTATTTCGACGACGCACACAAGCCGGCGGTCTCGTTTGTCGAGACGGCGCTGCCCGTGCCCGGCGTGCTGGTGGCGATCGACGCCGTGGCCGTTTCTGACGCGTCCGCGCCGGCCGGTGCGGTGAATTACTTCCGCACCGCGGACATCGGCGGAGCGAAATCGCTCGCGCACGCCGCAGTGCTGCCCGCCGGGCGCAAGGTGTTCATCTCCGGCCAGGCCGAGAAAGGGACGAACCTGACCGACTCCACCACACGGACATTGCAGAGCCTCGAAGCGACGCTCAAACACCTCGAACTCACCCGCGCCCACATCGTCCAGATCAAATCATTCTTCAGCTCGATGGCGAACATGGCCGCGGTGGAGAAGGGATTCGCCGAATTCTTCAAGGGTGGAACCATCCCGCCGCTGGTGTTCGTCGAGTGGAACAGCACCGTGCCAATCGAGATCGAACTCATCGCCGCCGCCGGCGCGCCGACGGGTAAGGAGCCGGATGCGATCGAGTTCATCACGCCTCCGGGCATGAAACCGTCGCCGGTTTACGCGAAGGTCGCGCGCGTCAATCGCGGCCGGCTCGTTTATGTCTCCAGCCTTTACTCACCCGAACATCGCAACGCGACCACTCAGGTGCGCGAGGTCTTCGGCGAATTGCGCAAGCTGATGCAGGAAGCCGGCGGCGACCTGAAGCATCTCGCGAAGGCCACCTACTACGTTTCCGCCGCCGACGTGAGCAAGGCGCTCAACGACATTCGCCCCGACTACTACGACCCCCAGCGCCCGCCCGCCGCGTCCAAGGCACAGGTCCGAGGCGTGGCGATGCCGCACCGCACGTTCACGATGGACATGATCGGTGTGGTGCCGTAGGGAGGTCGCGTGCAACAACTCCTCGCCGTCCCCGTCGCGCTGATTGCCCTGACGATTTCGTTGCCGGCTCAAGCGCCGCTGCGCACGGACACCAATGGATTCCCTTTCGTGCGGTTGTTCACCGTCGTGAATTTCTCATGGCAGGCGCGGCCGTTGAACAACCTGCTCCCCGCTGAACGCGACCGCCGCGTCGCCGACCTGACGCGCTGGTACGTCCACTTTCACGGCGAAAGTAGCGCCGAGTTTCCGCTCGGAGAAAAAACGAAAGGCCCGGGCAGCCCGAACACGACGCTCGCCGAGCGCCTCGCTGCGCGCGGCGTCATGGTGTCGAACTATCGCAACGGCTCCTACGTCAGCCAGGCGCAACGCGGCACACCGCTCTTCGGCGAAGCGGCCGATTTGGAAACCCGCGCGCCGTTGGCCATCGCGACGTGGTGGCCGGGGATGCGTTATCCGCAAGGCGAGGCCACCAATCGCGCGGCCCGCCTCGCGGGAGCCGTTGACTTCAACGCGACCACGCTGCGGGTCACGCCGGCCGTCATCCAACGGCCTCCGGGCGCGCCGGACACGTGGCCGTACATCCCGTCGCGCGGCAAGGGCGCGCTGCCTGGTGACGCGAAGTCGGACAGCACGGCGGATTTCGTTTCCTGGGTGCGCGTCGATGATGAGATTTTCCGCGTCCGATCCGTGGCGGTCGAGCGCGGCCTGCTTTCGCTGCTGGTGGACCGGGCATTCTTCGGAACTACGAAAGCCGCGCACACGAACGGCACGCGCGTGATGTCGCCGGTTTACATTGGCAGCACTACGGCGGCGGCGTGGGACCGCGGCTACGCGGGTTCACCTCCGATCAACAACGCGAATTACGCGCTGCGCTATGCGATCAAAATCTGGCAGGACAATTCCACCGGCGCGCTCAAGGACGGCATTGGCTGGATCGCCGGGCGCATCGCGACGACCTTTGGCGCCGGCCAGCGCCCGCCGTATTTCCAGGGCTACAATGCCGTGTGGCTCGATATCACCAGTTGCTCCGCCTACAACACCGCCGACGCTTACGGCCAGCCCATCACGCCGTGGGACGACACCAAGGAATACGCCCTGACGCCTGACTCGCTCGGCGACCATCAGATCACCAAGTTGCGCGGGCTGCGGTCGCGGCTCGCGTCGCTCGGCTACACCAACCTGATGTTCACCGCGAACAATCTCGCCTCCACCGCTGCGGGCGCCGACTGCCGGATGCGCCTGCTGGCCAACGGCGGCTTCGACGCCGGCTCGCTCGAGCACTGGCTGCAAAACACCGCGCAATGGGAGGGCGCGATGAACCAGCACCTCGCCATCCAGGCGCAGGATTTGCCGGCGATCTGCTGGCTCAAGTGGAACGAACTCGCCACCGGCTTCACCGTGCTTCAATATAAACGCTTCGCCTACGGCTCCTATCTGCTGGGCTGGCGTCAGGCCGCGACGCGTCCGCGTATTGGTGGCCCGTTCGGCCTGGTCGCGCCGGACGAATTGTTTTTCTGGAACTTCGGCGCAGCGCAGAAGGAACCAGCGGCCCTCGCCGAATTGCAGACCCAGCCCGCCACGCGCGCCGGCGAAACGAGACCCGTGCAAATCTACCGGCGCGAATTTGCCAACGGCTTGGTGATCGTCAACCCGACGCGCGACAAACTGCGCTGTGATTTGAAAGGCGACTTCTACGATGCGGTGAACAACGACGCGCAGGGCAAGCCGGGCTTCGTGAAGGTGATCGAACTGGGGCCGGCCGATGCTGCGTTTCTCCTGAAAGCGAAATGACGATGAAAACCCCGTCCCAATCATTCATTATCAGCTGCGATGACCGGACGCGTTCGTCGCAGACGTGTGCCCGATTCTCCGGCCGGCATCTTTGCCATCGACTCCTGCCGCTCCTGCTGGGCCTTGCGCTGTGCCCGTTGGCCTTCGCCACCGCGCCGCGTCCGAACATCCTCGTCGTCCTCGCCGACGATCTCGGCTACGCGGACGTTGGCTTCAACGGTTGCAAGGACATCCCCACGCCGAACCTCGACGCGCTCGCCAAACAAAGTGTGCGCTGCACGAGCGGTTATGTCTCGCATCCGTTTTGCAGCCCGACGCGCGCGGGGCTGATGACGGGCCGCTACCAGCAGCGCTTCGGTCACGAGAACAATCCGAAGTGGGATCCGGCGGACAAAGTTGCGGGTCTGCCGCTTTCGCAGACCACGATGCCGCAAGTCCTCAATAGCGCAGGTTATGTCACCGGCGCCGTTGGCAAATGGCACCTCGGCGCGCATCCGCAATTTCATCCGAACCGGCGTGGCTTTGACGAATACTTCGGCTTGCTCGGTGGCGGGCACACGTACCTACCCGGCGCGAAGGGCGGCGCGGAGTACCAGATTCCGATGGATCGTAACGGCAATCCCGAGACACTCACCGAATATCTGACCGGCGTGCTCGGACGCGAAGCGGGTGAATTCATCACGCTGCACAGAGGTCATCCGTGGTTCCTCTACCTCGCTTTCAACGCGCCGCACACGCCGTTGCAAGTCACCGAAGCGCTGGCGAAACGCGCTGCGCACATCACCGACGAAACGCGCCGCGGCTACGCCGGCCTCGTGCTCGGTCTCGACGACGCGGTGGGCGCGGTGATGAAGGCGCTCAAAGATTCCGGCCAGACAGAGAACACGCTCGTCTTTTTCTTCAGCGACAACGGCGGGCCAATCAGCGTGACGCACAGCGACAACACGCCATTGCGCGGCGCAAAGGGCCAGGTGTACGACGGCGGCATCCGCGTGCCCTTCCTCGTCTCGTGGCCCGGCAAGCTGGCAGCGGGAAAGGATTACAACCAACCGGTCATCTCGCTCGACGTGTTCCCCACGGCTGCCGCGCTTGCCGGCGCAGAGTTCGGAGTGCCGCCTCCAGGCGGTTCGGGCGGACCGGCTAAAGCCGGAACTCCAAACCTCGACGGCGTGAACATTTTCCCTTTCCTGACCGGCGAGAAAAAAGGCGCGCCGCACGAACGCCTCTTCTGGAGAACCGGCGGCGGCGCCGCGCACGCCGTGCGGCAGGGCGATTGGAAGCTCGTTAAACTGAAGGACCAGCCCGCCGAACTTTACAACCTCACTGACGACATCGCCGAGTCGAAAAACCTCGCCACGCAGCGCCCTAGGATCACCGCGCAACTTCAACAGGCGGTCACCGCGTGGGACAAGGAACTCATCAAGCCAATCTTCGAAAGCCCCGGCGCCAGCCAGCCAAAGAAAAAGAAGGGACCGGCGAAAGTTGAGAAGAAATAACGCCCGCGCTTCGAAGTCTCAGCGCGCCGTCAGGGTGTGCGGCCTCGGTTCCACGTTGCCGGCGGCATCTTCGGCGAAGGCCCGCACTTGGGCCGCACCCTTTTCGACCGCGATTTCCCATTCCGAAAAATTTCCCCGCAGCGCCTTCGCCTCGCGGCCGTTCACCATCACGCGTTTCACTTCGCCGTTGTCCGAGGTCGTGCCGCGCACGAGGAGCGAGCCGTCCTTCTGCCGCAGCGTGTGCGTGATGACGGTGATGGGCGGCAGATCATCCACGGGTCTGAGCTTGCCCGGGAATTCGCTGTCGGTCGGCTGCGTTCCCTTCGGGTCAAAGTTCGGGTTCACTGAAATGTCGTCGAGCTTCACGCGGCGGTAGGCGTGCTGGTCATAGTTCGCCTTCCACAACGCATACTCGGCGTGATGCACGTCGAGGCCGTCCACCAGCACCGACGGCGGGCGCGGATGAAACGCCCAGTGGACGTTCCACACTTTCAAATTGCGGATCACAAACGGATGCCGCGCGTCCGGCCCCACACCGCCCACGTCGCCCTTCAACTCGGCGCTGAGGCCGCCGAGGTTCAGCGAGTGGCGCCTCATGCAGTGGATTTCGTTGTCGTCGAAGCGCACGAACGGCAGCGTGCGGATGTCCGTCGTGCGGCGCGTGCCGTCGGGCTGCGGGACGTTGAGCGCGAGGTCGAAGCCGCTGTTCGCCGCGGCGTCGAAACGGAAGCCGTATTCGTCGCACTCGGCGGCGGTGTTGCGCGTGAAGGTGTTCAAGCTGTTCGCCCACCAGAAGCCCGCGCCGTCGTTGTGATCGAAGGGCAGCACTTGATTCGGCAATGGCTTTCCCGCGCCCGCCTGCACGGCGAGGTTGCGGTCGAGCACGTTGAAAACTTCCGTGCCGTCTTCGAGGAAAAATCCGTGGCCGGTGCTCCGGTAGCCGACGCAATCGCGCACGACGAGATAATCGGTGCCGTGAATCGTGATCCAGCGGTTCGCGCTGTCCCAGATGCTCGCGCCGATGACCGACGCGCCGCGCATCGTGTCGCGCACGAGGTGGAAGTGGATGCTGTAACGGCCGAGCACGCCCTCCTTGCCGAGGTGGCGGAACTCCACGTAGCCGATCGCGCCCGCCGAGCCGCGATGGAACATCGTGTGCCCGCGCGCGCCGTCGGGCTCGGCGGACTCGACGATGACGTTGCGGCTGAGATTGGCGACCTCACCGCGATACGCGCCGTCGGCGGTGTGATCGAACTCCAGCGGCTGGTCGAGCGTGAGCGTCGTGCTGCTCACGGCGCGGAGGATGCGCTCCTCGGTTTGCGTATTGTCGCGCACCGTGGGTCGGAAAGTTTTTTCGCGCTTGATCTGCCGCGTCGTGCCAGTGAGGAACACGCGGTCGCCCGCGCGCCAGCCGGTGACCGGCTCGTTGAGTGAAATGATCGTGTCGCCTTTCTTCGCGGGCGCGCCGAGTTTGACCCACGTGCGGTTCATCGGCGCGCCGTGGAACTCCATCCGGCCGTCGCAATCCACGATGGCCGGGCACGACTGCTTGTCCATGCCCTCGAACCACGTGAGCCGGATAAGCGCCGTGTGCTTCGCCTCCACCGGCTGCTCCGCCGTGCCGACGAGCAAG
>DATDFH010000165.1:0-15993 GCA_036522715.1 Verrucomicrobiia bacterium | reverse complement strand
AGCCACGAGGGCCAAGCTAAGGCGAGGAACCGGCGCGGGTCAAAATGGAAAGCTGGCCGCTCACGTACGGACGTAACACGGCGCGCGGCTGTGCTCAACCCTTCTCGGGAAAAACTTCCGGGTAAAGATTGTGCGCGCACTCCGGGCAGAAGCCGCTGGTGACGTTGGCCTGTGAATGCGACTCGATGTAGTGCTCGAGTTGCATCCATTCGCCGGCCTCGTTGCAGATTTTTTTGCAGTGGGCGCACATGCGCAGCAGGCCGCTGAGCGTTTTGATCTGGGCAATCGCGTCGTGGAGTTGGGCAATCAGGCGCTCGCGCGCGGCCTCGACTTCCTTGCGCTCGGAGATGTCGCGCACGGTGCCTGCGTAAAGCGCCGGGCCGGGCACGCCGATCCGCACCAGCGACAACTCGAGGGAGAACTGCGTGCTGTCCATCCGCCGCCCGGACAATTCGAGCCGTTGACCGGACGCGCCGTTGTTTGGGGAACCCAGCAGTTGCAGCAGGATCGGCAGCGGCGCCTCGCGGTCGGCGGGGAGCATGAGCAGGTCGGAAATCAACTTGCCGACGAGGCTGCCGGGCGGCCAGCCGAACATCTGGTCCAACGCCGGGTTGGTTTCGAGGATCGCGCCGGTTTCGTCCACGACGAACAGGCCGTCGAGCGACGCGCTGAGAATGGCGCCCTTGTGCGCTTCGCTCTTGCGAAGCTGGCGCTCGGCCTGGTTCTTGAACAGCGCCATCTCGATGGTGGCGCGTAACAAACGTTCCTCGTAAGGCTTGATGAGGTAACCCAGCGGCTCGGCGATCTTGGCGCGGTCGAGCGTGGCGCGATCGGCATACGCGGAGAGGTAAATGACCGGAATGTCGGAGCGGGCGCGAATTTGCTCGGCGGCCTGGATGCCGTCGAGTTCGCCGCGCAACAAGATGTCCATCAGCACGAGGTCGGGCTGGTGCGCCGCGCAACGTTCAATGGCCTCCTCGCCGGAGCCGGCCGTGTCGGGGACGGTGTAGCCCATGCGTTGGAGGGTCAGTTGCAGGTCTTTCGCGACAATGCGCTCGTCATCGACCACGAGGATGCGGGCGGAAGTAGGGTTCATGTTTGTTTTGGCCGCGCGGTTTCGGGCGCGTGCGGGAACTCAACTGTCACGACGGCCCCGCCGTCGGATGCGAACTGAACGGAGCCGCGGAGCTGGTCTGTCAGCGCCGCGACTATCTGCAATCCAAGCGTATCTGCCCGTTGCGGGTCAAGCCCGGCGGGAAGCCCCACGCCGTTGTCTGCGACGCGCAGTTTAACCCGCCCATCGAGATGATTCAACGTGATGCTGAGATCGCCGCCGTGCCGGTCCGGGAAGGCATACTTCAGCGCATTCGAGATCAACTCGTTGATGATCAGACCGCAGGCGATTGCCTCGTCGGGATTGAGCGGCACGCGTTCGATGGCCGTGTGGAGATTGATCGAGACCGCCACCTCCCCGAATGAGCTGATGACCTGCCGCGCGAGTTGCGGGAAGTAATCGTTGGGATCGATCTCCGCGAGGCTGGCGGCGCGGTAGAGCTGCTCGTGAACGAGCGCCATCGAGCGGACGCGGTTTTGGTTCTCCTTGAGGATGGCTTTGACGGCCGGGTCGCCGACGCGGGCAGTCTGGAGGTTGAGCATGCTTGAAACGATCTGGAGATTGTTCTTCACGCGGTGATGGACTTCCTTGAGCAACACCTCCTTTTCATGAAGCGACGCGCGAAGCTGCTCCTCGGCGCGCTGGCGTTCGGTGATGTCGCGGAGAATCACCGTGAAGAACCGGTGGCCGTCCGCCTCGACCTGCGAGATCGATGCCTCGATGGGAAACTCCTCGCCGTCGGCGCGCAGGCCGCTTACGGCCTGGAGCGCGCCCATCCGGCGCGTGGTCACACCGGTGTCGCCGAAGCGCTGGACGTGCGCCTGATGCGACTGGCGAAAGCGCGCGGGGATCAACCGGTCGAGCGGCTCGCCGACCAGATCAGCGGCGCGGCAGCGGAACATCTGCTCGGCGGCGGCGTTGAGCAGCACCACGCGCTGCTGTTCGTCCACGGTGATGATGCCGTCCATGGCGGAGTTGACGATGCCCGCCAGGCGCGCCTCGCTCTGGCGCAACGCCGCCTCCGCCCGCGCGCGTTCGGCAATCTCGGCCTTCAACTGCTCGACGGCCGCTTCGCTTTGGGCGGCGCGTTCGCGGACGCGTCGTTCGAGGTCAATGTTGAGCTGGCAGATTTCCTCCTCGACGCGTTTGCGTTCGAGCATCTCGCGTTCGAGTTCTTCGTTTACGTTGCGCAACCGGCTCGGGCTGGGCAGTGCGAGCGCGTCCGGGATCAACCGCACCAGCAGGATTGCCGTGCCCACGGAGACGGCGGCGGTGAAGGCCTTGACCCAGCCGGAGAGCCAATAGTTGGCGTGCCAGACCGTCCAGATTTCCATCAGGTGCGTCGTGCCGCAGGCAACGATGAACGTGCCGAAGCAGAGGAACATCCAACTGAAAGGCAGGTCGGCGCGCTTACGGACGAAATAGACAAGCGTGAAGGGAATTGAGAAGTAGGCGAGGGCGATCAGCGCGTCGGACACGAGGTGCAACGCGAGCAGCGCGGAGTTCCAGAGGTAACAATGCCCGTGCGGCATGAAGCCCGTCGGGCCGCAGAGTCGATCCAGCCAGTTCATGATTCGTGGTGGGTTCGGTGTCGCTGTCGTCAGGCTCCGCCGTTCTCGGTGTCGCGTGAGCGGTCAACTTCGCGGGCACGACGGCGGCGCGGCCGAAGCCGCGGCAAGAGTCAAATGGTTTGCGCGAAGATGCAAGCGGCGGATGCCCGCGCGAAACGAGCCACGCGACGGCTTGCGCTCGGGGCGCACGGGCGCATGTTTGGGCAGAGAAGTTTCATGGAAGCGCGACGACAGTTCGGCAGCTTTCGCGAGTTCTACCCGTGGTATCTCGGGGAACATTCGCAAGTGGCGAACCGCGCACTGCATTTCATCGGCACCGCGATGGTGCTTGGCGGCGTGATCCTCGCGGTGGCGCTGCGCAAGGCGTGGGTGTTGTTCCTCGTGCCGGTTGTCGGCTACGGATGTGCCTGGATCGGCCACCTGGTTTTCGAGCGGAACAAACCGGCGACCTTTGGGCATCCCTTCTACAGTCTGGCGGCGGACTTCCTGATGTTCTGGCACATCCTCACCGGGCGCATCGGGAAAAAGCTCGCCGAGGCGAAGCAGCAATCCGTCTGAGACGCAGGCCGCGATTCAAGCCGCCCCGGTTTCTTCGGCCAAGGTTGGGAAAACGGGCTTGCGCGCGCCATTCGTGTTGCATAGTTTCACGCGCCTTCGGTGGGTTGGTAGCTCAGTTGGTAGAGCAGTGCCCTTTTAAGGCATTGGTCCAGGGTTCGAGTCCCTGCCAACCCACCATTTCGCCACCCCTCACTGTCAAACTCGCCGTGCTGAGCCGCCGGCAATGACCGCGCCGACCATTGCCGCAAGTTCCGTTCGGTTGTGCGCGCCCGAAATGACGAAACGAAAACAACCCTGCGGTGGAGTGCCAGGATAGTTTAAAAAGGGCGGCAGGATGTCGCGCGCGAGCAACGACTGCCGGAGCCGCGCCGCGTGCGTCGCAGTTCGAGGCGTGATGGAAACAATCGGCCCCGGGGTGTCGGGCGCGCTGATGCCGGCCTGATCCAAAGCGTGGCGAACAAATTGAACATTGCGGCGCGCTCGCGCGATAAGACTCGGACTGGCCCCGAACAGCCGGATCGATTCCAGCGCGGCGGCGATCGGTGGCAATGGCGGCGGCGTGCTGCCGACGAACATCCGGCTCCGCTCCACGATGCGTTCGCGCAACGAGTGTGTGCCGAGGATCGCGCCGCCGTAAGCCCCGAACGCTTTGCTGAGTGTGATGGTCTGGACGATCCGCGCGCGACTCACGCCCGCGTGTTCGAGACTCCCGCGTCCGGTCGCGCCGACGACTCCCGCGCCGTGCGCATCATCGACGAGCAGCCATGCGGAACTCGGCAGGATGCGCAGATATTCCCGCAGCGGTGCCACACTACCGTCGCTGGCAAACATGCCGTCGGTCAGCAGGATGGCGCGGGAGGATTTCGGCAGCTTTGTCACGACACGTTTGAGTGCCTCAGCGTCCGCATGGGGGAAGCGCGTGATGCGCGCGTCGAAGAACCGCGCGGCATCGGCGAGCGATGGGTGCGCGTGTGCATCGAGCAGTACGTGGGTGAATTCGCCGGCGAGGGCCTGGGCCACTATGAGATTGGTGACGTATCCGCCTGCCACAAGCGTCGCGGATTCGGCGCGGAAAAATCGCGCGAGCGCGCGCTCAAGTTCGAGATAGAGCGGATGGTTGCCCGTCGTCATGCGCGAGGCAGCGACGTTCAGGCCCCAACGCCTGCCAGCTCGTTCAGCGGCGCGGAGGACGAGCGGATGACGGTTGAGCCGGTGGTAATCGCAACCGCCGAAGTAAGTGAGCGTGAGTTTGCGCCAGCGGATGTGCGTGGCATCGAGGCGCTCCACTGGCTCGGGAAGGTCGGTCATCGTGGATGTCGTACCGGGGAAGCTTTCGAACCGCACGAAAAAAGAAGCGCCGGGCAACCTGGCCCGGCGCGCGTGGAAAGTGGATCAAATCGACGTCAGTTGATGAACGACGCTTCGTTGGCGATGAGCAGCGTGTGGGCAAGTTCCTCCCACGAACCCAGCGGCGCCCGCGCCTTGAACGGCTCGACGTAGGCCTCGGGGCGTTTCTTGTTGTTCTGCTTCTTCTTTTGGGTCTTCGCGTTGGTTACCTGTTGCGGCGCGGCGGTCACGGACCTGTAAGGTTTGGTCTCCGCGAGATAGGCCATGCTCAACTTCACTTCCTCCGCCCGCGCCGGGCGTGCATAGACGATGCGGTAAAGCACGTCGAGCTTGTCCTCATCAGTCTTCGCCGCCGTGAACTCGGCGCGGCGCACGAGGTTCTTCGCCTGTTCGACGACCAGCGGTGAGTTCATCAGGAAGAGCGACTGTTGCGGGACGATGGTGTTGTAGCGCTTGCCCGTCGCCATGTCGGGATTGGCGAAGTCAAAGTGGTTGAGCGTCTCGGGCATCGCCTCGCGGTCAAGGTAGCCATAGACCGAGCGGCGCGTGGAATACGGCTCGGAAAAAAGGTTCGTGCCCGCGCCGCCCATTTGAGCGCTGAGCTTGCCGCCGATGAAGAGAAACGAATCGCGCATCGACTCGAAGTCCAGCCGGCGGACGTTCGCGCGCCAGAGCAGGCGGTTCATCGGGTCGAGCTGTGCGAACTTGGAATTGTTCGCGCTGCTCTGCTGGTAGGCGGCCGAGTTCATGATCAGGCGGTGCATCTCCTTGGTGCTCCAGCCGTGCTCGATGAAATACGCCGCGAGGAAATCCAACAGCTCCGGATGGCTCGGCGGATCGCTCATGATGCCGAGATCGTCGGGCGTGGTGACGATGCCCTCGCCGAAATGATGCAGCCAGATGCGGTTGACCGCCGCGCGCGCCGTGAGGGGATTCTTCGGATCGGCGATGGCCTGCGCGAGTTCGAGCCGCCCACTACCGTTGTGGAACGTCGGGCGCGCCGGGCCGGAGAGCACTTCGAGGAAACGTCGCGGCACCACGGGACCTTTGCTGTCCGCCTCGCCGCGGATGAAGATCGGCGAGTCCGACGGCCGCGGCTTGTCCACCATGATCATCGCCTTGGGCGGCGAGCCCGCGTCCTTCAATTCCAGGTCGGCGATCTTGCTGTCGATCTCTGCGCTCTTGTATTGGAGGCTCTTGGCCTTCTTCCGGTCCTTCGCCTTCTTCGCGGCCTTCATCTGCGCCTCGTACGTAGCGTCTGCTTTCTTGAGCGTCGCGAGCTTCTGTTGGAATTCAGCGTACTTCGCCTCGTTCGCCGGCTTGCCGATCACCGGCAGTTCGCCGGGAATCGTCGAACTCGCGAAGATCCCGTGCAACGAGTAGTAGTCCGCCGTCGGCACCGGATCGAACTTGTGATCGTGGCAACGCGCGCACGCGACGGTCAGGCCGAGGAACGCCTTGGTCGTCGTGTCGATGCGGTCGTTGATGATGTCGTTCTGATTGTTCATGAACCGCTCGCCCACGGTCAGGAAACCCATCGCGGCGAGTGTGGTCTTGTCGGGGGAGGCGAGCCGGTCGGCGGCGAGTTGCTCGACGATGAACCGGTTGTAAGGCTTGTCGTCGTTGAAGGCCTTGATGACGTAATCGCGATACGTCCAGGCGTAGGGATACTTGTCGTCCTCCTGCTTCTTCTTGACGCTGCCCTTGGTGTCGGAATAACGCGCCACGTCCAGCCAGTAGCGGCCCCAACGTTCGCCATATTGGGGTGACTTGAGGAGCGTCTCGACGACCCTGGCGAAAGCATCGCTTGACGTGTCGTTGACGAACTCCTCGACCTGCGCCGGCGTCGGCGGAAGACCGATGAGGTCAAAGTAGGCGCGGCGGATAAGCGTGCGCCGGTCGGCGGGCGCGTTGGGCTTCATGCCGTTCTCGTCGAGCTTCGCGAGGATGAAATTGTCCACGGGCATCTTCACCCAACTGCTCTCCTTTACTGACGGCGGCGTCTGCTTTTGCACCGGCTTGAATGCCCAGTGCGATTTACCGGCTTCGCGCGGATCTTTGTATTTGGCGGCGGCTGCGGCCTTGCGCGGATCGGGCGCGCCCATCTTCACCCACGCCGTCAAGTCGGCGATCTGCTGGGCGGTGAGCTTCTTGCCCTTCGGCGGCATTTGCAGGTCCGAGTCGTCGTAACGCACCGCTCGGATGAGCAGACTCTTGTCGGGATTGCCCGGAACGAGCGCCGGGCCAGTCTCGCCGCCTTTGAGCAGTCCCTCGCGCGTATCGACCACGAGTCCGCCCTTGACCTTGTCGGCGGTGGCGCTGTGGCACTTGTAGCAATTGTCCGCGAGAATCGGGCGAATCTTCGACTCGAAGAATTCGGACTGCGCCTTCGTGATCGGCTGCTCGGCGGCGACGAGCGGCGACGCGGCGAGGGTCCAGACGGCGAAAAGAGTGAGCGTGCGGTTCATGGTCTGGTTCAGGCGAAGATGGGCTTCACAACTTTCCCAAAATTATCCGTCAGGCGGAAGTCGCGGCCGTTGTAGCGATACGTCAGCTTCTCGTGGTCGAAACCAAGCGCGTGGAGAATGCTCGCGTGCAGGTCGTGAACGTGGACCGGATTCTCCACCGACTGGCCGCCGAACTCGTCGGTCGCGCCGTAGACCGTGCCGCCCTTGATGCCGCCGCCGGCGAGCCACGTCGAGAATCCCTTGTTGTTGTGGTCGCGGCCGGGGTTTGCATTGCCATTCTTGTCGCGCGTCGGCTTGCGGCCGAATTCACCACCCCACACGACCAGCGTGCTGTCGAGCAGCCCGCGTTGCTTGAGGTCGGTGAGCAACCCGGCGAGCGGACGGTCAATTTCCTCGGCGGATTTTGTCAGGCGATCCTCGATGTCCTGGTGATGATCCCAGCCGGAGGCCCACACCTGGACGAACCGCACGCCGCGCTCCATCAACCGCCGCGCGATGAGAAGCTGCTTGCCCTGCGCGCTCGTGCCGTAAAGCGCCCGGGTTGCCGCCGTTTCGCGGCTGATGTCGAAGGCATCCGTCGCCTCGGTCTGCATCTTGAACGCCATCTCGTGCGCTTCGAGGCGCGCTTCGAGCGCGGCGTCCTTCTGGAGATTCTGCGCGTGCAGTTCGTTGAATTTGTGCACGAGGTCGAGCTGGCGGCGCTGTTCATCGAGCGGAAGATACGGATTGCGGATGTTTTGAATCATCTGTTCCACGCGCGCGAAGTCGGTGTTGATGCTCGTGCCCTGGAAGGTTCCGGGCAGGAAAGCCGACTGCCAGTTCTGCGATCCGCCCGGCGGCATCCGGCCGGGGCGCAGCGAAATGTAGCCGGGGATGTTCTGGTTCTCGCTGCCGAGTCCATACACGACCCACGAGCCGAGGGTCGGCTTGGCGATGCGCAGCGAACCGGTGTTCATGAACACCGTGGCGATCTCGTGCGCCGGAATGTTCGTGTGCATCGAACGGATGATCGCCATCTCATCGACGTGCTTGGCCAGTTCGGGAAAAACTTCGCTTACGGGAATGCCGGACCTGCCGTGCTTCGTGAACTTGAACGGCGACGGCAGTGCCACGCCCTTCATGCCGGGCACGTCCTTGCCCGCATGGGTGACGAGCGCCGGCTTCGGGTCCCACGTGTCCACCTGCGACGGCGCGCCCTGCGCGAAGACGTGGATGACGCGCTTGGCTTTGCCGGGGAAATGCGGCTGCTTGGGCGCGAGAGGCCCGGCCGCGGCCGCGTGGGCGTCGTTGCCGAGCAACCCCATGCCGGCCAGACCGGCGAGGCCCAACATGCCGAAACCCGTGCCGGTGTTTTCAAGGAACTGACGGCGGGTGAAGATGGAAGGAGTGTTCATGCTGAAAGGGCCTGCAAGCTGGCGGTTGTTCATGGTCATGCCAATTATTGAGCAATCCAGACGCCAGCACAATCCCAAAGGTTTCGCCCCTGTTTACGGCCCGATGGCTCTCTTAGATTTGCGCCGAGCTTCAGCGGACCAACTCGATGACGTCGCCGGGTTCGACGGGGATTTCGTTTCCGTTTTGAACCACGAAGTTTGGGTTGAAGGTCGCGGATTCGTCGCCATGCCTGAGCACAATCGCGCGGGGTGATCGAACACCCGTGTGCCACGCCTGCGCGATGGCCTGCGCGAGCGTGAGGCCCTCCGTCCACGGAATGGTCGGATTCCGTACCTCGCCGAGCACGGTGACGAACTTTGCCTGGGGCGTCTGTGATTGCTGGGCGTTCAGAGTTGCGCCTGCCCTTTGCCCTTCGATGAATGCCTGCCGGGCGCGCTCTTCGGATTTCGAGCGGCCGACACAACCGGCCGCCAGCAGTGCGAGCGACAAACAGGCGATGACATTGAACAGTTTCAAACGCGACATCGTGCGCTAACAACTCGTCGGCACTTCCTGCAACACCTCGACGCAATGCGGGATCGCGCCGACGACAAAGCTTAAACACTCGACGGCCCCGCTTGGTTTCCCCGGAAGGCAGATTACAAGCGCCTTGTCCACCACGGCGGCGAGGTTGCGCGAGAGGATGGCGTTCTTGGTGATTTTCAACGACTCCATGCGCATCGCCTCGCCGAAGCCCGGCAACTCGCGCACCGCGATCTCGCGCACCGCCTCGGGTGTCACGTCGCGCAGCGCCACGCCGGTCCCACCCGTCGTGAGCACGAGATGGCAACCTTTGCCGATGAGTTCGCGGATGGCGCGCTGGATGTCGCGTCTCTCGTCCGGCACGAGCGCGTCGGCCAGGACTTTCCAGCCGTAGCCCTCGGCTGCCTTCTTAAGCGCCGGCCCGCCGAGGTCGTCGTAAAGCCCCTTCGAGGCGCGGTCGGAAATGGTGATGATGCCGCAGTGAATCTGCATGGGTTTCTTTTAACGCAAAGACGCCAGGGCGCAAAGAAGCAGCGGAAGAATTCTTTGTGCCTTCGCGCCTTGGCGTTTACTTCTTCGTCTTGGAAACGAGTGTCACGTCCGTGATGCGCATCGTCTTGTCCACCGCCTTGCACATGTCGTAGATCGTGAGCGCCGCGATGGTCACGGCGGTGAGGGCTTCCATTTCGACGCCGGTCTGCGCGGCGATCTTGGCGGACGCGGTGATGACGATGCGGTCGCGAGTCTTGGGAATCTCGAAATTCACCTCGCAATGAGTGATAGGCAGCGGATGGCACAGCGGGATGAGTTCGCCGGTGCGCTTGGCGGCCTGGATGCCCGCCACACGCGCCGTGGCCAGCACGTTGCCCTTGGCGAGGGCGTTGGATTCGATGAGCCGGAGCGTTTCGCGTTGAAGAAGGATTTCCCCGCGCGCGACCGCCTCGCGCAGCACGACCGGTTTCGCCGAAACGTCCACCATCCGGGCTTCGCCTTTCGCGCTGAGGTGGGAAAGTCTTTTCATCGGCTCTCGGTTCTTTCGCGTCTCAGAGCGACTTCTTCCAATCTTGAACCGCGGCCTTCGCCAGCTCGCCGAACTTCACGCGGGGCGTCACGAACCTGGGCGTGAACCAGGGGAAGGCCCCGAGCAAATCGTGCGTCACGAGGATTTGCCCGTCGCAATCCGGCCCCGAGCCGATGCCGATGGTGACGAAGGGAAACTTGGCCGTGATCTCTTTTGCCACCGGCGGAGTGACGAGTTCGAGAACGACGGCGAATGCGCCCGCCGTGGCCAGCGCCTCCGCGTCGGCGAACAACCGGGCGCGACCCGCCTCGTCCCGGCCTTTGATGTGGTAGCGGCCTTCCTCCAGAATGTGCTGCGGCAACATCCCGATATGGCCCATGAAGGGAATCCCCGCGGCGAGGATGGCTTTGATCTGCGGAAGGATTTCGACCGCGCCTTCGGCCTTCACGAACTCGGCCCCCGCGGCGACGAGCCGGCGCGCGCTGGCCACCGCCTGTTCCGGCGTGTCGTAGCTGCGGTAGGGCAGGTCGGCGCCGAGGAGCGCGCGCGGTTTCGCCCGCGCCACCGCGCGCGTGTGATGCTCCATCTCGGCCATCGTCACGTGCGTGGTGTCTGGATAACCGAGCACCACCATGCCAAGCGAATCGCCGACGAGCAGGATGTCCACACCGGCTTCGTCGAGCAGTCTGGCCATTGGATAATCGTACGCCGTGAGCGCGGCGACGCGCTGCCGGCCCTTCTTCGCGCCGATGTCGGCGGCGGTGATCTTGCCCTGAACCACAGCGACACGATTGCGGGAGGCCCGTGCAGCGACAAGAGGAAACTCCGTTCACGTTCCGCTCGGCGACATTTTTTCGATTGAACAGCCTCCGGCCGCGTCGAAGATTCATCACATGAAATCCTCCCGTCGCCAGTTCCTCCGCCGTTCCACGCTCGGCTTCGGCGCGCTGGCCGCGCTTGCGCCGGCCACGTTTGCCGCCGAAAAGAAACCGAAGCCGCCGTCGCAATCATTCATCACCGCCAGGCCGAAGTATCACCTCGGCACCGTGACCTACAACATCGCGAAGGACTGGGACATCGCGACGATCATCAAGAACTGCACCGAGGCGAAGTTCGAGGGCGTGGAGTTGCGCACCGGCCATAAGCACGGCGTCGAGGTCACGCTCAGCAAAGACCAGCGCGCGGAGGTGAAGAAGCGCTTCGCCGATTCGCCGGTGAAGCTGTGGAGCCTCGGGAGCGCATTTGACTTTCACACGCCTGATCAGGCGAAGCTGCGCAAGGACATCGAGGCCACTAAGGAATACATCACCCTTGCGCACGACGTGGGTGCGACGGGCGTGAAGGTGCGGCCCAACGGCCTGCCCAAGGAAGTGCCGGAAGAGAAGACACTGGAACAGATCGGCAGATCGCTTCGTGAGCTGGGTGAGTTCGCCGGCAATCTCGGCCTGCAAGTGCGCCTCGAAATCCACGGCGGGGAAACGTCACGTGTGCCGCGTTGCAAGAAGGTCATGGACGTGGCCGACCACCCGCAGGTCGGCGTCTGCTGGAACTCAAATGCGACCGACCTCGAAGACGGTGGCTTCGACGCGAATTTCGAACTCGTGAAGCACAAGATCTTCACCGTCCATTTGCGCGACATCTATCTGGAGGACTATCCGTTCCGCCGGCTGTTCACACGGCTGAACGAGATCGGCTTTACCGGCTTCACCTTCGCCGAGATTCCCGAAAGCACCGACCCCGTGCGCGTCATGAAGTACTTCCGCTCGCTCTGGCTGGCGTATCAGGGGCTTCTCTGACGCCTGGCGCAAGCCGCCGGCGGTTCAGCCCGCGGTCAGAACATCCATCTTGTCGAAAAAGGAAATCTTGGGCTTGCCGAGGACGCCCCCGCCCTTCATCGCTTTGCGCAGTTCCGCCGACTTCATGAATTTGTGCATCCGGGCGGTGGTGTCCCATTCGCACCAGACCATGACGTCGTTCGGACTCTTGCTGTTGCGGCAGGCGTAGAAGCATTTTTCACCGGAGGCTTTGCGCCACTTGGCGTGGCTGCGCACGGCGCGTTTCCAGGCGGAGTAGTTGGCGACTTTGTGACTGACCATGGAGTAGGCTGGCATGTGATTCCTTTTTGGTTCGGTGTTGGTCACTCGATCTTCGCTGGCGGCAAACGGGCTGCCGCGAAAAGTGACTGTGATCGGACTATGCCGCCGCACGCGCGGTGTCGTCAATGTCGACAATTCGTTGAAGGCTGCGAGGTGTGAGGCCGCGAATTGACACGTATGGAATTGAGTCGTAGCTATTGCCCATGCCGTATCTGTCGAGGGTTCAATATCCGGCGATCATTTGTGCGCTCACGGCGTGTCTTGGCGCGCGGGCGGTGGAGCACCGGCCGGAGCCGAAGACGCTGATGAGCGAGCTGGCAAAGCTCGTGGTGCGGGAGGATTTCACGCAAGCGCCTGCCCGGCCGTGGCAGGTGAAGGAGCCGCTCTGGGAGACCCTCGAGGGCGCCATCAAGGCGACGCATCGCACGCCGTTTCGAGAACACCACGGGCCGCTGCTGGTGCGTCCCGTCTCGCTCAAAAACGTGATCGTGGAAGTGTCCTTCAAACTGGAGGGCAAAGCGCGGCTCACGGTCCACCTCAACAAGGAGAGCGGCCACCTCTGCCGCGCGCACGTGAGGTCCGATGCGTTCTACGTCATCCGGCGCGACAGCGGCGGCGACAAGGGCACCCGTTTGGACAGCCGCGAGACGCCGATCGCGGCCGGCCATTGGCACACACTGATCCTGGAAGTTTGTGGCCGGGAAATGCTCGCGTCGCTCGACGGGAAGGAGGTCATCTTCGGCGCGCGTGACGATCTCGATCAGCCGAAGACCTCGCTCATCTTGGAAGCCGAGGCCGGCTCGGTGTGGTTCAAGAACCTGCGCGTGTGGGAAGCCGCGCCGAACCGCAACTGGGAGGGCACGCGGGCCGCACTGTTGAGAGAGCGTCAGGCGCGACGCCACGCGGGAGACTGAATCCTTTGATTTCCGTTTTCGATACCCTGCGCGAAGTGCTATTGGTTCTGCAATCATGCCCCCCAACCGCGTCAGAAGGGCCTTTCGATTGGCTGGCATCGTATTGACGGTGGCCGGGGCGTTGTTCACCAGCGCAGTTCGCGCGGCGACGCCGGACATTTTTCGCTCGTGGTTCACGCCCACCGTGGTGCCGACGAATTTCGCGGGCAACGTCCGCTTCGAGGCGGAGATCACTGGCGGCCCCGCTTCGGTCGTCTTCAACTACAACTCCGTGCCGCGCCTGATGTACGACGACGGCAGCAACGGCGACCTGGTGGCCGGCGACAACGTGTGGACGTGCCTCTTCACCGCGAACGAAATCATCAGCAAGAACGTTTCGAACCGCGTCTTCCGCCCGGTCATCGGCACCTGCGTGCCTACCAACGCCGGCGCGTTCAACTCCATCGCCGAGGTGTGGACGTCGCAGATCGGCCTGGTGCCCATCACCACCAACCTCGCTGCCACCAATCAGCACACGGATTACGTCGTTAACTTCGTCGCCAGCAAGTCGCAGCTTACCAACTTCAACGCCGCCTTCTGGTCCAGCAACTTCTTCAAGTTCTTCCCCGGCAAGTTCGACTTCCTCAATTTCGTCCACATCGCCGGGGTGCGCGGAAACCGGTACCACGCGGGCGTCCACAGTACGGTGACAGGCATCGGCCAGACGCCCTACAATTTCTCCACCAACTACGGCAGCACCAACGGACGACTCCAGGGCTACACCGTCTTTCCGATCCCTTCCTTTTACGACGGCGGGTCGCCGACGTTCGATCACGAGACCGGCCACCAGTGGATCGACTTCCTCTCTGGCACCGCGTATTCCAACGGCGTCCCGCACTGGCCGAAGGGCGACATCGCCATCAACGTCATGGGCTTTTCCATCGCCGGCAGTGGCGCGGGCGGAAACTTTCCCTACACGTTCACGAACAACGGCACCGGCGGATACATCACCGGCCTCGACGTCGCGACCAACCACTCCACGTTCAACCCGATGGAACTTTATCTCATCGGTCTGGCCGCCTCGAACGAAGTCCCGACCTACTTCGTGTTCACCAACCAGAACATCAATCCCAGCAACGGCCAGGTCTTCAATCCACCCGAGTTCACGCTCGTCACCCTCAGCAACGTCGTCGCCGCGCACGGCGCGCGCGTGCCCGGTGTCACCAATTCGCAGAGGACCTTCCGGTCCGCCACCATCATCCTCTCCGAACAACTCCTCGACCAGTATGCGATGAGCCTTTACGACTTCTTCACCCGCCGCATCGAGGCAAGGACGCCGCTGGCCTACTCCGACGGGCTGGCGACCGGCACGTCCAACCCGTGGTTCCTCGCCACGCGCGGCCGTTCGGTCATGTACTCCAGGCTCACCGATGAAATCCCCGACCTCGATATCACCGTGCTGACCAACAACGACGCGAGCGTGAACTTCACCGGGCTTATGGGTATCAATTATCAACCGCAACATTCCGCTAAACTCGCAACCTGGACCAACGTCGGCGCGGCCATTTCGGTCCCGATCACCAATCCGCCCGCCGACCTCCTCACCAATTTCATTCACACGCCCGCGGCCGGCACCAACCAAGGCTACTATCGGCTCAAGGTGATTTACTGACGTGCTCGCGAAACCCTCCGTATCCTCGGCACAAACTGAACTCAGTCTATGAAAAGGTTTAAAAAGTGAGGACTAACCTCTTTGCGTTTTTCCAGCTCTTGTTCGCATTCATCACAACGGTTTCTGGAGCGAGCTTTCAGAACCTCGGATTCGAATTGGCTGATCTTGCGCCTGTTCCCTCTGGGGAGTATGGGAACTTCGTTCCGGCGACGAATGCCATTCCGAAATGGGAAGGGTATCTAGGTGCAAGTCCTGCCACACAAGTATGGCACAATAATCTGGCGCTGGGATCGGCAAACATATCAATTCTCGGCCCCTATTGGCCAACGGCTGCTATTATCGAGGGCCAGTATACAGTAGTGCTTCAGTCGGGTGTAGGTATCGGCGGTTACGTCGGCGCTGCGATCGCCCAAACTGGATTTATGCCCTCCAATAGTCTCTCGATTCAGCTTAAGGTGCTTGGCGCCAACTTAGACGTGACCTTTGCAGGGACCGTGATACCACTGATCCAACTTGGCGGAGGATCAAATTATGTGCTCTATGGAGGGGATGTTTCCGCATTCGCTGGCCAAGTTGGTGAGTTGAGATTGACTTCCGTTCCCACGAGCGAACGGCCTTTCAACAACGTTTCCATTGATGCGATTGCCTTTTCACCCGAGCCAATTCCTGAGCCACAGGTTTACTGCCTTTTCGGAACTGCAATGCTGCTAGTCGCGTGGCGACTACGTGGGACTGTCACTAAAAGGGGTCAGTCCTCACTATTGCTAGCCCTTGAAATGGAGCGTTGTCGTCGCCCATGAGATGAGCGTAGCAGCCGACGCAAGGAGGCTGCTACGCCGGGAATCACCGCCGCAATGCGTCGATCAACTCATTGATCTTGTCGCGCAGGGTGCGCAGATCGTCCGCCGTGGGCGGGTCGCTGGGCTCCCAAACGAGATCGCCCACCGAGTTGCTGTTGTCACTCGTGCCGGCGATTGCGGCATCGAGCGCGGCCTGCGTCACCTCGCCCGGCGGACCTTGCGGGCCGCCATCGCCTTGGTCGCCCTGCGCACCCTGCGGCCCTTGCTGGCCTTCCGGTCCAGGAGGACCGCCGGGATCGCCTTGCGGCCCCTGTGGACCTTCCGGCCCCTGCGCGCCGGGATCGCCAACCGGGCCTTGCGTACCTTGTATTCCTTGAGGTCCAATCGGCCCCTGCGGACCTGCTGGTCCCGCAACACCTTGGACTCCGACGGGGCCTGTCAGACCTTGAATACCTTGTGGCCCTTGCGGGCCGGGCGGTCCGACGAGCGATCCGTCGATGATTTCTTTGAGCCCGTTGAGTTGATTGCGCAATTCG
>DATDFH010000164.1:0-8324 GCA_036522715.1 Verrucomicrobiia bacterium | reverse complement strand
CTGCACTACCACCAGAACGATCAGGAGTGCAAAGCGGGCGACGTGCTGCTGGTCGACGTGGCGGCGAGCTACGCCAACTACAACGCCGATGTGACACGCACGCTGCCCGTGTCGGGCCGCTTCACCAAGCGCCAGCGGCAGGTGTACGACGCCGTGCTGCGCGTGCAGCGCGCCTCGATCAAGGGCGCGACCGTCGGCAAGCTGCACCGCGACTGGCAGAAGGAATCCAAGCTGATGATGAACGAGGAATTGCTCGCGCTCGGTCTGCTCACCAAGGCGGACCTTCGCAAGCAGGCCGACGACGCGCCCGCGAGCCAGAAGTATTTCAACCACGGCCTCGGCCATCCGCTTGGACTGGACGTGCATGACCTCGGCTTTATGAACCAACCCTTCGCGCCCGGCTGGGTGTTGACGGTGGAACCGGGCATCTACATTCCGAAGGAGGGTTTTGGCGTGCGGCTTGAGAACGACATCCTCGTCACCGCCGACGGCCCCGTGGATTTGATGGCGGACATTCCCATCGAGGCCGGGGAGATCGAGGAGATGATGGGCCGATGAAGAAATTCACGGTCGCGATCTGGTTTGTGGCGCTGACTGCGGGTGCGTTCGCGCAAGTGGACCAAGTTGCCGCCCCTCCGCGCGAATTGGTCGAGGCGTGGAAGCTCTCGCCGGTGTACACGAAGCACGTGAGCGTCGGGGGATTACCCGTGCTCGCTTCGGCGAAGGTTTCGGACTTTGCGGTGGCCGAGGCGGCATTTCTCATCAGAAAGATGGTCGGTCACCGCCCGGAGATCCTGCGCGCGATGGCAGACAACCGCGTGCGCTTCGTCGTCATGGCCACGAGCGAGATGACGACCGACGTGCCCGAGCACAGCGACCTCACGCCGAAAAGCTATTGGGACCGCCGCGCCCGCGGACTCGGCGCCACGCCAGCGCGGCCCGCGGTGAGTTGCGGCGAAGAGAACCTGCTCGACCTGCCCGGCGATCCCTACGCCAAGGAAAACATTTTGATTCACGAATTCGCGCACGCGATCCACGAGCGCGGTCTCAACAAGGTAGATCCAACCTTCGACCAACGTCTCGCCGCCGCCTACGAACACGCCAAGGCCGCCGGCTTGTGGAGGGGCACCTATGCGATGCAGAACCGCATGGAGTATTGGGCGGAGGCGGCGCAGTCGTGGTTTGACTGCAATCGAGTGAACGACACGGAGCACGGCCCCATTGATACACGCGACAAGCTCAAGCCCTACGATCCGGAAGTCGCGAAGCTACTCACGGAAGTTTTCGGCGACGGGCCGTGGCACTACATGAAACCATCGCAACGCCCCGCCGCGGAACGCGCGCATCTGGCGGGCTTTGTGGTTGCGAAGGCGGGCCGCTTCGCTTGGCCAAAAGAGACCACGTCGCTCGACACACAGGGCACGCTGCTCGCCTGGCTTGAACCCGGGCGGGCGCCGTCCGCCTCGCCGCGCGGCGGTGGCCAGGCGACGACCGTGAACTTCGTGAACCGGGGCGCGCGGCCCGTCAGCATCGAGTGGCTCGACTTCGACGGCCGGCGCAAGCACTTCGCCGACGTGCGCCCCGGCCTGACCCATTTGCAAAGCACCTACGCCGGCCACGTGTGGATCGTGGCCGAGCGCGAAAATATTTTGGGCACCGTCATCGCGGGCGAAACCGAGGGCCGTGTGGAAATCAAATCCGCCCTCGCCGCGTCGGCAGAGTTGCCCGAAGCGAATGATCGAGAGACGCGCACCGTCGCAGGTTGGACCGTTCACATCAGCAAGGCGTTGCTCGCCACCAATGGCGCCGCCACCGCCCGCGCACTCGAATTGCTCGGCAGGCAGCTCAAGGAAATCATCCGCGTCGTGCCGAAGGCTGCGGTTGCCGAGTTGCAGAAGGTGCCGTTGTACTTTTCGCCCACGTATCCGGGCAAGCGCGGCGGCGCGGAGTTTCATCCTGATGCCAAATGGCTGCGCGACAACGGACGCGATCCGATCATGGCCAAGGGCGTGGAGTTTTCCGGCATCCCGAACTTCGAGAAGGAGATGAACCGCATGCCGAACTTCGCGCTGCACGAACTGGCGCACGCGTATCACAACCGGGTGATCCGTGGCAGCTTCGGCAACGCTGAGATCAAGGCCGCCTACGAGCACGCGAAGGCCTCCGGCAAGTATGACCGCGTCGAGCGCTGGCACGGTAACGGCAGGCCGAACACCTTCGAACGCGCCTATGCAATGACGAACCCGATGGAATACTTCGCCGAGAACAGCGAGGCGTTCTTCAGTCGCAACGATTTCTTCCCGTTCACCCGCGACGAGTTGAAGCTGCACGACCCCGAGATGTTTGCGGTCCTGAAGAAGGCTTGGGGCGTTGCCGGTGAGCAATGAACGCTCGCCCGACATTCCCGTTGAATCGCCGTCCCCACCGCCTGCATCACTCAACCCAGACGTGACAGGGTCGTGAATTTTGGAAACAATGCCGGGGTCAAACACCCAGTTCCCATGTTGCGAAAAAAACGTTCCTCAGCCGCACGGCGGTTTGCAGCGCTCGCCCTTTTCGTCGCGCTTCAGTCTGCCGCGTGGGCGGAGGCGCTCCAGTTGCAGTTGCAAAGCCGCGTTGAGGCGAAGCCCGGCTCGGGCGAGTTCAAGGTGGTGAAGAAAGCCGAGGCGTGGGAGCCGAAGCAGACGGCGATCATCGTGTGCGACATGTGGGATCTGCACCATTGCAGGAACGCCGTGCGCCGCGAAGGCGAGATGGCGCCGCGGATGAACATGCTGCTCGAAAAGGCCCGCGCGCAGGGCGTGTTCATCATTCACGCGCCGAGCAGTTGCATGAAGCCCTACGAAGGCCATCCCGCCCGTGTGCGCGCGCGGCAGGCGCCCAAGGCCGCGAACCTGCCATCCGACATCGGCTCATGGTGCAAACAGATTCCGGCCGAGGAAAAGGGCGTCTATCCGCTCGACCAGTCCGACAGCGAAGACGACGACCCGGCGGAACACGCGAAATGGGCGGAGGAGTTGAAGGCGAAGGGCCTCAATCCGCGGGCGCCGTGGACGCGGCAGATTGACGTGATCAAGATTCACGACGAGGACGCGATCAGCGACTCGGGCGTGGAAATCTGGAACCTGCTCGAAGCGCGCGGCATCAAGAACGTCATCCTCGTCGGCGTGCACGTAAACATGTGCGTGTCCGGCCGGCCGTTTGGGCTGCGGCAGATGGCGAAGAACGGAAAGCACGTCTTGCTCGTGCGCGACATGACCGACGCGATGTACAATCCCAAGCAGCGTCCGTTTGTGGATCATTATCGCGGCACGGCGCTCTACATCGAGCACGTGGAGAAGTTCATTTCACCTACGATCACTTCGGACCAGATTCTCGGCGGCAAGCCGTTCCATTTCAGCGGCGATCCGGCGAAGAATTGAACCGGCGCTCCGTCGTGAATTCACACATATCGCTTCGCGTCACAACCCTGCTCTCATGAAATCGCTCCGCACATTTGCCGCCTTTGTTGCCGTCGCAGTGCTTGCCTTGTTCGCCGTTTCGACCAACGCCGCCGCGCCGCGCAAGCCCAACATCATTTTCATCCTCGCCGACGACCTCGGCTACGGCGACATCGGCGCGTTCGGGCAAAAACTCATCCGCACGCCAAACCTCGACCGCATGGCTGCCGAAGGCATGAAGTTCACGCACCATTACTCCGGCAACGCCGTGTGCGCGCCGTCGCGGTGCGTGTTGATGACGGGCAAGCATCCGGGGCACGCGTTCATCCGCAACAACGTCCAGTATCGCAAAGACGCTGAAGGCCAATATCCAATCCCCGCCGACACGGTGACGCTGCCCAAGCTGCTCAAGGCACAGGGCTACGTGACGGGCGGATTCGGCAAGTGGGGTCTCGGCGGGCCCGACACCACGGGCGAGCCGCTCAAGCAGGGATTTGATCGCTGGTTCGGCTACAACTGCCAGGGCGTCGCGCACAATTTTTACCCGACCTACCTTTGGGACAACGACCAGCAGGTCCAGTTGAAGAACGCGAATTTTTCCGCGCACGACACGTTCAAGGCCGGCGAGGACGCCGCCAAACCGGAATCCTACAAGCGATTTCAAGGGACGGAATATTCCGCCGACCTGATCGCCGATCAGGCGCGGGCGTTCGTGCGCTCGAACAAGGACAAGCCCTTCTTCGTTTACTGGCCGACAACAGTGCCGCACCTCGCACTCCAGGTGCCGGACGACTCGCTCCGGGAATATCTCGGCAAGTGGAACGACCCGCCCTACCCCGGCGGCAAAGGATACCTGCCGCATTTCGCGCCGCGCGCCGCCTACGCCGCGATGGTCACGCGGATGGATCGCGAAATTGGCCGCATGACGGCGCTCGTGAAGGAACTCGGCCTCGACGAGAACACGATCTTCATCTTCTCCAGCGACAACGGCCCGCTGCACGGCACGCACGAGGGACTCGCAGGCACGGATGCGACTTTCTTCAACTCCGCCGGCGGACTGCGCGACGGCAAAGGCTCCCTTTACGAAGGCGGCTTTCGCGAGCCGACAATCGTGCGCTGGACGGGCAGGATCAAACCCGGCTCCACGAGCGAGCGTGTGAGCGGGTTCGAGGATTGGACACCAACGCTGCTCGAAGTCGCCGGCGCGAAGAACGTCACGCCGAAGGACACTGATGGCATCAGCCTGCTGCCGACGTTGCTCGGCAAGAAGCAGGCCGAACGGCCGTTCCTCTATCGCGAGTTTCCCGCCTACGTTGGCTATCAGTGCGTGCGCATCGGCGATTGGAAGGGCATTCGGAAAAATCTCCTCGTGAAAGGCCCCAAGGCGAAGGCCGCCAAGCCCGACTACCACATCGAACTCTACAATCTCCGCGACGATCCCGCCGAAACCACGGACCTCTCGCCAAAACATCCCGACCTCGTTGCCAAAATCGATGGCATCATGCGCGACCAACACAGACCCTCGGCGGAGTTTCCCTTCCCGGCACTGGATCAACCCTGAGCGCCGCGCAGGATACTGCATCGGCGCAGGCTGTTTTTTCCATTCAGGCCGCGGGCCAAAGTGGTAAGCTCCAGCCGCTCCATGCACAACGCCGTCCGCCAGTCCGGTTTCGCAGTCGTGTTTCTCGCAAGCATTGCGTCGTTCACCGCGCGCGGCGCCGCGCCAAAAAGCGAGATCAACTTCAGCCGCGACATCCTGCCAATCCTCTCGGACAACTGCTTCCACTGCCACGGCCCGGACGAGAAAGAGCGCAAGTCGCGGCTGCGACTCGACACGAAGGAAGGCGCGCTGAGCAAAGGCAAGAGCGGCGAGATCGCCATCGTCCCCGGCAGGAGCGCGCAAAGCGAAGTCATCCGTCGCATCACCACCAAGGACGAGGACGATGTGATGCCGCCGCCGAAGTCGAATCGCAAACTTACGCCGCAGCAGATCGAGTTGCTCAGGCGCTGGGTGGATTCCGGCGCGAAGTGGGGCAAGCACTGGGCCTATGAAGTGCCCCAGCGGCCGGAGGTGCCGAAGATTCACAATTCGAAATTCGTCATTCGTAATTCGATCGACAACTTCATCCTCGCGCGCCTGGAGAAGGAAGGTCTCAAGCCCTCGCCCGAAGCACCCAAGGAAACTCTGATCCGTCGCGTCACGCTCGACCTCACCGGTCTGCTGCCCACGCCGGAGGAAGTGGACGCCTTCCTCGCCGACAAATTGCCGGCCGCCTACGAAAAAGTCGTGGACCGTCTGCTCAAGTCGCCGCGCTACGGCGAGCGCATGGCGTGGGACTGGCTCGACGCCGCGCGCTACGCCGACTCGAACGGCTTCCAGGGCGACCCCGAGCGCACCATGTGGCCGTGGCGCGACTGGGTGGTGAACGCCTTCAACGCGAACCAGCCCTACGACCAGTTCACCATTGAGCAGCTCGCCGGCGACCTCCTGCCGAATGCGACGCGCGAGCAAAAGCTCGCGTCCGGTTTCAACCGGAACAACATGCACAACGGCGAAGGCGGTCGCATCGCCGAGGAGACGCGCGTGGAAAATGTTTTTGACCGCGTCGAGACCACCGCGACGATCTGGCTGGGTGTCACGTTCACCTGCTCGCGCTGCCACGATCACAAGTTCGACCCGTTCACCCAGCGCGATTACTTCGGCCTCTACGACATCTTCAACCAGATGTCCGAGACCGGCCAGGGCCGCGGCGGTCAGGCCGCGCCGATCCTCGATTTCTCCACGCCCGGCGAAGAGGACAAAGTGAAGCAGGCGCGCCAGCAACTTGCGAAGGTCGTGACCGAGGTGGAGGCGTTCGAGTTGAAGAAATTTCCCCGTCCCGAGGGCAAGCCACTGACCGAATCCGACGCGGCCAAACTTCCCGGCAACCTCCCCGCCACGCTCGCCAAGGCCGAGCCTGCCAAACGCGGCGTGGACGCGATCCTCGAAGCCATCGGCTACTTCGAAACCGACGGCAAGGACGCCGACTACGTGAAGGTCTTGAAGAGACTTCTCGCCGCCGTCCGCGCCCGCGACTCCGCGCAAAACAACATCACCAAGGTGATGATCATGGATCAACTGGAGAAGCCCCGCGACACGTTCATCCTCGTCAAAGGCGCTTCCGACAAGCTGACGACCAACAAAGTCCTCGCCGCGATGCCCGCGAGTCTCGCGACCAAACCCGAAGCCCGAAACTCGAAAACCGAAACTCAGCAACGCCAGTCCCGCCTCGACCTCGCGCGTTGGCTCGTCTCACCGGAAAACCCGCTCACCGCGCGCGTCACGGTGAACCGTTACTGGCAGACCTTCTTCGGCACCGGCCTCGTGAAGACCGTCGAGGATTTCGGCGTGCAGGGCGAGAAACCGTCGCATCCCGAGCTGCTCGACTGGCTCGCGACGGAGTTCGCCCACAGCGGCTGGAACGTGAAGGCGCTCAACAAACTCATCGTGATGAGCGCGACCTACCGGCAGTCGTCGAAGGTCACGCCCGCGCTTGTCGAACGCGACCCGGAGAACCGCCTGCTCGCGCGCGGCCCGCGTTACCGCATGCCCTCATGGATGCTCCGCGACGTCGCGCTCGCCGCCAGCGGCCTGCTCGTGGACCAGCGCGGCGGCCCGTCCGTGAAGCCGTATCAGCCCGAAGGCATCTGGGAGGAGGCGACCTTCGGCAAGAAAACCTACAGGCAGGACCACGGCGACGCGCTCTACCGTCGCACGCTCTACGTTTTCTGGCGGCGCATCGTCGGCCCCACGATGCTCTTCGACAACGCCGCGCGCCAGACCTGCACGGTGAAAACCTTCCGCACCAACACGCCGCTCCACGCGCTCACCACGCTCAACGACACCACCTACGTCGAAGCCGCGCGTGCGCTGGCCGAGCGCGTGATGCTCGCCGCGCCCAAGTCCGACGCGCGCATCGAGCAAGCCTTCCGTCTCGTCCTCGCGCGCAAACCGACTGTTGCTGAAAAGAAAATCCTCCTCACCCGCCTCGACGCGTTGCAGCAGCAGTTCACCGCCGACAAGGAAGCCGCGCAAAAGCTCCTCATTGTCGGCGAATCCAAGCGCAACGAGAAACTCGACCCCGCCGAACACGCCGCGTGGACGGGCCTCTGCTCGCTGGTGCTGAACCTCGACGAGGCAATCTCGAAGGAGTGAGACCGATGAGACTTTTGCGTTGCCTGGTTGCGTCGGCGCTTCTGCTGACGAGGTGGGCTGCGTGGGCAGATGACTGGCCGCAGTGGCGCGGGCTGCGTCGAGATGGGACGTGGAACGAAACGGGCCTGCTGAAAACTTTCCCGGCCGATGGCCTGAAGATTCGCTGGCGCGCGCCGGTGCGTTGGGGTTGGTCGAGTCCGGTGGTGGCCCAAGGCCGCGTGATCGTGATGGACGCGGAGTTGATGAAGCCCTCGGCCAAGGAGCGGATCCACTGTTTCGAGGAAGTGACCGGCAAGCCGCTGTGGACCTTCGTCTATGAAGCGACTTATTCCGAATGGGCGTTCGTCCCCGGCCAGGAGAACGGTCCGTGCGCGACGCCCCTCGTCGAGCTGGGCCGGGTATTCACCGTGGGCATCAACGGTCATGTCCACTGTCTCGACGCGCGCACGGGCGCGGTGTTGTGGGAAAGGAATCTCCAAAAGAGCTATGAGGTGCGTGATCACAGTTGCCGCCCGTCGCCGTTGATCGAAGGAAATCTGCTGATCGTTTTCACCGGAGCCAAGCCGGGCGCGTGCGTGCTCGCACTCAACAAGAATTCCGGCAAGGAAGTCTGGAAGGCCATGAATGAGCCGGCGTCGAGCAGTTCGCCATTCGTCGTGACGGGCGGCGGCAAACGGCAATTGATCGTG
>DATDFH010000163.1:0-6296 GCA_036522715.1 Verrucomicrobiia bacterium | reverse complement strand
ACGCGAGAGAGCGGCAGGTGCGCCGACACGCTGGCGATGTTGATGATACTGCCCTTGCCGCGCGCCACCATCGCGGGGCCGAACTCCTGGCAGGGCAACAACACACCGCCGACGAGGTTCATGTCGAAGTTTGCCTGCCAGTCGGCGAGTGCAATCGACTCGAACGAGCGTTCCGCCGTCACCGTGACCTTCGGGTCGTTGCCGCCTGCGGCGTTGACAAGAACGCTTACGGGGCCGACGGACTTCTCGATCTCCGCGCGCGCCTTCGAGAGGCTCTCACGGGAGCTGGCATCGGCGGAGACGAACTTCGCCTTGCCGCCTTTGCTGGTGATGCTTTTCACTCGCGCCTCGCCGCGTTCGGCATTGCGTCCGGCGACGATGACGGTTGCTCCCGCGTCCGCGAGGCCCTCGGCCAATGCGCCACCGAGCACGCCCGTCGCGCCGATGACGACGGCAACTTCACCCGAAAGATCAAAAAGATTTGCAGCCATGATCAAGACGGATGGTGGGCGAGGAGCAAGCAGAGCGGAAGGAAAAACTCGGCGTGGAGTGCGGTCAATTTTATCACTTGATCAATTCGTAGGGAATGCCTACCAAGGGCGCGACCCTCCGCTCCCACAGGGTCACGCCGGAAACCCTGTGGCGGCGATCCAACATGAAATACCGCGCTTTGATGGCCTCAATTGTCGCGTGTGCGGTGTCGCTTCTTGCCGGCAGCGCGTTGGGTGCCGGGCCGACGCCGATCAGCGGCTCGCAGTCAGGAACCCTCTCCCTCTCCAACAGCCCTTATCTCGTCACCGCGGACATCTCCGTGCCGCAAGGGCAGACGCTGACCATCGAGCCGGGCGTGACGCTGCAATTTACAAACGTGGACATCGGGATGTATGTCGATGGAACGCTGATTGCGCACGGGACCGGTGGCAGCCCGATTCTGTTCACTTCCGACAAGGTCACCAAACAGCCGGGGCAATGGAAGGGGATCGATGTCCGCCAGTATGGGACCTCAAACACCGTGTTGGAAAACTGCTCGATTGAGTACGCTGGCTCAGCCGCCGGCGGCTTCCTCGGAAATATCCTCTTCGACAGCGCCCCCCCGATTCTGGTCACCAACTGCACCATCCGCAACGCCGCCGGCAACGGCATGACGCTCTACAATTCCGACCCGCGAGTGCTGGGCTGCACCTTCGCCAACAACACCAACTTCGCCTTGGTCATGCGTGTGGACAGCCTGCCGACGTTGCGCAACAACTCCGCCTCGGCCAACGGCAAGAACGCCATCGGCGTCTTCGGGGGCGGCATCGCCCGCAGCGGGACCTGGACCAGGGACAATATTCCCTACACGGTTTACGACGATGTTTACGTGCAAAACACGCTGACCATCGAGCCGGGCGTGACGATTCAATTTCAGGACCCGGGCAACGGCTGGCTTGTTGACGGGACGTTGATCGCGCGAGGCACGCCGGTTAATCCCATCCTCTTTACCTCCGATGAGGCGGTGAAGCAGCCAGGCCAGTGGAAGGGGATTGATGTGCGCCAGTATGGGACCTCCAACACGGTGTTCGAGAACTGCACGATTGAGTACGCTGGCTCCGCCGCTGGCGGTTTCCTCGGAAACATGCTCTTTGACAGCGCCCCGCCGATTCTGGTCACCAACTGCACGATCGGCAACGCCGCCGGCAATGGCATGACACTCTTCAACAGTGACCCGCGGGTGGTCGGCTGCACCTTTTCCAACAACACCAACTTCGCCTTGGCGATGCGGGCCGACTGCCTGCCGACTTTGCGCAGCAACGCGGCTTCGGGCAGCGGCAAGAACGCGATTGGCGTCTTCGGTCTTAACGTCTCCCGCACCGGCACGTGGACCCGGGACAACCTTCCCTACACGGTTTATGAAGACGTGTATGTAAATCAGAGCGTCACCTTGACCATCGAGCCGGGCGTGACGATTCAATTTCAGGACCCGGGCAACGGCTGGCATGTGGACGGGACGCTCATTGCACGGGGCACGCCGGCCAGCCCCATCCTCTTCACCTCCGACGAAGCGGTGAAACAGCCGGGGCAGTGGAAAGGGCTCGATGTCCGCCAGTACGGAACCTCCAACACCGTGCTGGAGTACTGCACGATTGAGTACGCCGGCTCCACCGCCGGGGGAAACTTCTACGGGAACGTCCTCTTTGATAGTGCTCCACCGGTCCTTATTACTAACTGCACGGTCCGCAGCGCTGCCGGCAATGGCATGACACTCTTCAACAGTGACCCGCGGGTGGTCGGCTGCACCTTTTCCAACAACACCAACTTCGCCCTGGCGATGCGGGCCGACTGTCTGCCGACCTTGCGCAGCAACGCGGCTTCGGGCAGTGGCAGGAACGCGATCGGCGTCTTCGGTTTCAATGTCTCCCGCACCGGCACGTGGACCCGGGACAACATCCCCTACACGGCGTATGACGACGTGTATGTAAATCAGACCGTCACCTTGACCATCGAGCCCGGCGTGACGATTCAGTTCCAGGACCTGACCACCGGCTGGTACATTGACGGGACGCTGATCGCGCAGGGCACGCCCACCAAACCTATCCTGTTCACTTCCGACGACGCGGTGAAGCAGCCGGGCCAGTGGAAAGGGATCAATGTCCGCCAGTATGGAACGGCAAACACCGTGTTCGAGAACTGTGTGATCGAGGACGCCGGTTCGGTCGCGGGCGGCTTCAACGCCAATATCCGTCTCGACAGCGCGCCGGCCATTCTCCTCACGAGCTGCACGATCCGCGACAGCGCGACCGATGGGATTTATTGCAGCGTGTCTTCGCCCCGGATCGCCACGTGCCGCGTCCTCAACAACGGGCGGGACGGCATCCGTACTGAATCCGCCTCAAGCCCCGTCGTGACCAACAGCGCGATTTCCAGCAACTTTGTGTTTGGAGTCAACAATCTCGACACGAGCAAAATCATCAAGGCGGAAGGAAACTACTGGGGCCATCCGAGCGGGCCGTTCGACAACTCCAACGCCGACGGCCTGGGCCTCACCAACTCCAGCGGCCTCGGCGACAAGGTGAGCGAATACGTGGATTGGAGCCCGTTCCTCACCAGCGATCCGACCGCCGCGGGCCAGGGCCCCGACATCGACGTCAACCCGCTGAGCTTGAATTTTGGAAACGTCACGCCCGGACAAAGCAGCAACTTGACGCTGACGATCAGCAACGCCGGAGGGTCCGTCCTCACCGTCAATTCGCTCGTCACCAACAACCCGGCCTACAGCGTGATTTCCCCCGCAACGCCGTTCAACGTGAGCAGCAACGCGCAGCAGACCGTCACGCTCCGTTTCACGCCGCCGGCGGTCGGCACTCAAAACGGAACGCTCTCCATTGCCAGCAACGATCCTGATGAGCCGTCGGTGGTCGTGTCGCTCGTGGGAGGTGGCGCGGACACGAATTGCCCCAACCTTCCGCCCGGCCTGGTTGCCTGGTGGCGCGCGGAGGGAAATGCGTTCGACTCCCAAGGCACAAACAACGGCGGGCTGTCCAACGGCGTCACGTTCGTTTCGGGCGAAGTCGGGCTCGCATTCAACTTCGATGGCACCAACCAGTACGTCGCCACGCCGCTCGATGTGCAGCCGAGCGCGATGCCGAGCACGACGTGGGAGGCATGGGTGTACCCGACGCGCCTCAACTACGGTCGCCAACAAATCCTGAGCGACGACGACGGCGGCTACGACCGTTCAGTGATGATCGAGAACGCCAACTTCGGCATCTTCACTGGCGGCGGAGTCTGGGAGCCCGCTGGTGCCACGAGCAATCAATGGCAACACATCGCCGTGGTCTTTACGCCGTCGAACATCGAGTTCTACAAAAACGGCGTGCGGTTCTCCTACGGTTCCATGCCGCTATTCGGAGGTTCATCGGCTCCGCTCCGGATCGCTCGGAACCCGGGCTTCGGAGAACATTTCCAGGGCCGCATCGATGAAGTGTCGGTTTACAACCGTGCGCTCGCCTCGAACGAAATCGCGGCGATCTTCAACGCCGGCAGCGCCGGCAAATGCGGCTTCACTCCCACCAATGCGCCGGACATCGACGTCTCGCCGCTCAGTTTGAATTTCACCAACGTGCTGATCGGCCAGAGCAGCAACCTGACGGTGGCGATCAACAACGTCGGCAGCAACACGCTGACGGTCACTTCGATCACGACGAACAATGCGCGTTTCAGCGTCGCGTCGCCCGTCACCCCGTTCAACATTCCGGGTCTGAACGGGCAGACGATCACTGTCACGTTCTTGCCGACGGCCACCGGAACTCAGAACGGCCAGGTGTCGATCATCAGCAACGATCCCGACGAAGGCACGGTCAACGTGGCCGTGAGCGGCAACGGCGTGAAAGCGAACCCGGTGATCACGTGGGCGAACCCCGCGAGCATCGTCTTTGGCACTGCGCTGAGTGCGTCACAGTTGAACGCGACTTCCAGCGTGCCCGGCGCGTTCACGTATTCGCCGCCCGCCGGAACGGTGTTGAACGCGGGCAATGCGCAGACGCTGTTCGCGACGTTCGTCCCGACCGACACGAACACCTACAACACGGTGATGGCGAGCGTGCTGATCAACGTCTCTCTCTCGCCGCTCACCATCACAGCCAACAACGTGAGCGTGCCGCAGGGCACGGCGTTCCCAGCGCTGACAGCCAGCTTCTCCGGCTTTGTGAACGGCGACACTGTGGCGAGTTTGGATTCACCGCTCAGCTTGACCACGACCGGCAACGCAGGCAGTGCGCCCGGCACTTACCCGATTGTCGCGAGCGGCGCTGCGGACGCGAATTACAACATCACTTTCGTCAACGGCACGCTCACGATCACTGGCGCGGGGCTGACGGGCCTCGACATCACGCCGGCCACGCCGTTCCTCGCGCCTTCACAGACGCAGCCTCTGCGCGCCACGGGAACTTTCAGCGACGGCACCAGCCAGGACGTTACCTTGCTGACCGCGTGGAGTTCCGACGCGTCGGCTGTTGCGACGATCAACAGCACCGGACTGGTGAGCGCGGTGGCGCTCGGCAACGCGAACGTGACGGCGAGCTTGTCCAACGTCACCGCTTCGACCCGCGTCATTGTGACGGCGGCGGCCACCGGCACGTCGTTCACGAACCCGTCGCCCATCCTCGTCTCCAACGGCCCGGCCGCGACGTATCCTTCGACCATCCTGGTGTCCGGCTTGGGCGGCACCGTGGCCAGAGTCACGGTCACGCTGAGCAACGTGAACCACACCTGGCCGGACGATCTGGATCTGTTGCTCGTCAGTCCGACGGGGAAGAAGGCGGTGATCATGTCCGATTGCGGGTCGTCGTTCGATGTGACGAATCTGGCGTTGGTCCTCAGCGACGCCGCGCCCGCGCCGCTGCCGGACAACTCGGCGCTGGCCGCCGGAATTTATCGGCCCGCCAATTACGACCAGGCCAGCGACGTGTTCGCCGCGCCGGCACCTGCCGGGCCGTATGGCGCGACACTCGCCGAGTTCATCGGCAGCGCGCCCAACGGCGCGTGGTCATTGTTCGTCGTGGACGATTCACTGCCCGACTCCGGGAGCATCGCTGGCGGCTGGACATTGAACATCGTGACCGTGACCAACGCATCGCCAACAATCACCGGGCCGAACAACGTCACGAACAGTTTGAACACGCCCACGCTGCCGCTGCCGTTCACCGTCGGTGACATGGAAACGGCAGTTACTCAGCTCGTCGTGACGGTCAGTTCTTCCAACACGCGTCTGGTGCCTGCGGCGAATATTGCGCTTGGCGGCAGCGGAGTTTCGCGCACGGTCACCGTCACACCGGCCGCCAACCAGGCCGGCAGCGCCGTAATCACGATCACCGTCGCCGATGCGCTGGGCGCGACCGCGAGCGTGAGTTTCACCGTGACGGTCACAGGCGGCGGCACGACCTCGACATTCTCCAATGCCGACCCGATCAACATCCCGACTGCTGTGCCCGCTGGGCCGATGCCGCCCAAGCCGGCCGTTCCATACCCCTCGACCATCACCGTCTCCGGGATGCAGGGCGCGGTGACTCGCGTGGTCGTCACGTTGCACCGCCTCAGTCACACCTGGCCGGATGACCTCGATGTGTTGCTCGTCGGCCCCGGTGGCCGAAAAGTTTTCTTCATGTCCGACGCCGGCAGCCACCGGGCGATCAACAACGTGACACTCCGCTTCGATGATGCTGCGCCGAATTTCCTGCCCAACGCGAAGCAGATTTTCTCCGGCACCTACCGGCCGACGAACTACCTCTCCGCCCCCGACTCGTTCCCCGCGCCCGCAC
>DATDFH010000162.1:0-4388 GCA_036522715.1 Verrucomicrobiia bacterium | reverse complement strand
ACCATCGCCGCGTGAACACCCGATTCGTCCCGGTCATTCTCACCTCACTACTTTTGGCGAATCCCGCATTCGCCAGCGATCCGCCGTTTCCCGGTAAGAAGTCCGAGTGGCAAGGTTTCGACCGATACGACTTCGAGGTCGGCGGCAAGCAGGCCACGGTCGTTGCGCCGAAGCAGGCGCTGCCCGGCAAACCGTGGGCGTGGCGCGGAGAATTCTTCGGAGCGTTCGGGAACGCCGACGCGGCGCTCGTTGCAAAAGGCTGTCACCTCGCCTACCTCAAGGTGCCGGATTTATTCGGCAGTCCCGAGGCGGGGAAACATTGGAACGCTTTCTACAACGAACTCACCGGCAAATACGGCCTCTCCAAGAAAGTCGCGCTGATCGGCCTGAGCCGCGGCGGGTTGTATTGCTACAACTGGGCCGCGAAGAATCCCGAGAAGATCGCCTGCATCTACGCCGACGCGGCGGTGTGCGATTTCAAAAGCTGGCCCGGCGGCGCATTGCAGAAACTCGGCAAAGGCAAAGGCTCGGCCGCCGAATGGCAGAAGATGCTCAAGGCTTACGGCTTCAAGTCCGACGCCGAAGCCATCGCTTACAAGGGCAACCCGGTGGACAACCTCAAGCCGCTCGCCGATGCGAAGGTTCCCCTGCTCCATGTTTATGGCGATGCGGACGACGTAGTGCCGTGGGGTGAGAACACCGGCGTGATCGCGGAGCGTTACCGCAAGCTCGGCGGCAGCGTCACACTGATTGCGAAGCCGGGCGTCAGCCATCATCCGCATGGACTGACGGACCCGACGCCCATCGTCGAGTTCATTCTCAAGCACGCCGCGAAATGATTCGCCGCCACCGTTGCGTCCGTTGAATCAACCGCCTACACTCCGCTTCAAATAGCCGATATGCAGCCCATCACGCTCAATCCGGCCGGATCCTTCACACCCGGATCGGTGCAGATTCCCAAGCACGTCGTCCAGCAGCGCGTGCGCGCGCCGAAGAAAAATATCCCGCAGACGACCGTCGAGCGGAACCACATCCTGCACGTCGTGCGGAATTACGTCGCGGAGTTCAATCCCGTGCCGCCGCTACCGGCCGACGATCTCAAGGTCCACGCCGACCGAGTGGTGGACATGCTGAAGTGCGACCCGATCTACCGCGATTACGTGGGCGTGCTCATCAACAACGAAATGTGGCGCGAGCAAATCGCCAGCGTGCCCTTCGAGCGCCGGCTGTTGCTGCTGCCAAAATGTCTGCGCGTCGAGAGCAAGTGTCCGGCGCCGTTCGATGAGTTCGGGCTGCTCTGCAAGCAGTGCGGGCTGTGCACGATTCAGGACCTTCAGGCCGAGGCGGAGAAACTCGGCTACGCGACGCTTGTCGCGGAAGGTTCGGCCATCGTCATGTCGCTCATTCAGACCGGCAAGATCGAGGCGATTGTCGGCGTGAGCTGCCTGAGCGTGTTGGAGCGTGCGTTCCCGTACATGGAAGCCGCGGCGATTCCCGGCGTGGCGATTCCGCTGCTCCAGGACGATTGCATTGACACGACGGTCGATCTCGACTGGGTGTGGGAATACATCCACCTGACGAGCGACGATCAGACGCGCCGGCTCGATCTCGGCGCGCTGCGTGATGAAGTGGAGTTCTGGTTCACACCTGCGAGCCTCGACCTCGTGATGGGGCCGGGCGAAGGCGAAACGGAGCGCATCGCGCGCGAATGGCTCATGCGCGCGGGCAAACGCTGGCGGCCCTTCCTCGCGGTGTCGGCGTTCCAAGCGCTGCGCAAGGACACGAGCGCACCCCTGCCCGACGATATCAAGAAGATCGCCGCCGCCGTCGAGTGTTTCCACAAGGCCTCGCTCATCCACGACGACATCGAGGACAACGACGCGCTCCGTTACGGCGAGAAGACCCTTCACGAGGAATACGGCGTGGCGGTTGCCTTGAACGTCGGCGACCTCCTCATCGGCGAAGGCTACCGGCTCATCGGTGCATCGAAAATTTCTGCCGAACAAAAAGCCCAGATGCTCCTCGTCGCCTCGGAGGGCCAGCGCGAACTTTGCCGCGGCCAGGGCGCGGAACTTTGCTGGGCGCGTACCCCGTCACCGCTCACGCAGCACCAGGTGCTCGACATTTTCCGTAAGAAAACCGCACCCGCCTTCGAGGTTGCGCTACGTCTCGGCGCTCTTTACGCCGGGGTCGAGCCGCACGAAGAAGTTGAGAACGTCCTCAAGGTTTACAGCGAGGCGCTCGGCATCGCCTACCAGATTCGGGACGATCTCAGCGACCTCGGCGCCAGCGGCGAAACCAACGACATCGCTGGCCTGCGCCCGAGCCTGTTGCTCGCGGTCGCGCACGACAAAGCCAAGGACGGGCAGAAGGAACTGCTCGCTTCCGTCTGGCGCCGCGCGCTGCCCGCGGACACGAGCTTCGCCCAGATTGAATCGATGTACTCGGAAATTGGCGCCGACTCGCGTGCGCGCGCCTTGTTGGAGACTTACAAGGAAGAAGCCATCCGCTGCCTGCGCGACCTGGAGAACCCGAACCTCAAGGGCCTCCTCCGCCGCGTCATCGGCAAGATTTTCAACGACGTGGAGATCAAGGGCTGGTGCAAGGAGCAGGAATTGAAAAACCGCGTGCGCGACGGGGCGCCCGTCGAGGCTCCGCCCGAAGCAGAAGTCGTGATGGCGAAGTGAGTCTTCGCCTCCAACTCCTCCAAGTCGCCCGCCTCGCGCCGCGCCTGCTCGGCGACTCGACCGAACTTGTTCGCGAGTTCTTCCGCCGGCAACTTGGTGCGGACGGTGCGGGTTTCAACCGTGACGGACGGCCGGATCTCTATTACACGATCTTCGCACTGGCCGGGATGCAGGCGCTCGATGTTGAGGTGCCCGGAGATAGCGTGGAGGAATTCCTTCGTTCGTTTGGCGAAGGCGCGACTCTTGATTTCGTTCACATCTCCGCTCTCGCTCGTTGCTGGACGGTGATCGGCACGAAGCGAATGCCCGCGGGGCTTGACCGCTCGTTGCTCCAGCGCATCGAAGCGTTCCGTAAACCTGACGGCGGCTACGAGGGCGACGCGAAACTCGTGCACGGCACGGCCTACGGCGCTTTCGTCGCGCTCGGTGCGTACGAGGATCTCGGGCACATGCCACCGGAACCTCTCAAACTCGTCCAGAGTCTGAAACGCCTCGAAACTCCCGACGGCGCGTGGAGCAACGTCCCAGCCGCAAAGATAGGCGCGACCAACGCCACCGCCGGAGCCGTTACGCTCATCCGACACCTGGGCTTCCCGGTGAACGAGCGCGTCGGTGACTGGTTGCTCGCGCAGGCGCATCCGCAAGGCGGCTTCGTCGCGGTGCCTGGAGCACCGATGCCCGATCTCCTCTCCACCGCCACGACGCTTCACGCGCTCGCCGCGATGGACCGCCGCCTGCCGAGCGAGATTCATGAGCACTGCCTGGATTTCATCGACACGCTTTGGTCGGCGCAGGGCGGCTTCCACGGTCATTGGGCCGACGAGCACCTCGACGCGGAGTACACGTTTTACGGCTTGCTTGCGCTCGGACATCTTTCGCTTTGAGCAGCGTTGCTGGCACACGACCTGCGAACACTGTCACAGAAATTTTTCGAGCTTTGGCTTGAGTGCGTTGAACGAAGCTCCGATACTGAAGTCGTCCGCGCGTTGATCTTTGAGTTGAATTTTGAATTTCCCTGCCCTGTTCGTGATAGAAACAAAGTCCTTGAACCGTAATTCATACGAAAAGGGGCCTTGACTCCGATGGCGGCCGACAGGCCTTAACTGGAAGTCGAAAACCGCCGGTTGGGCTCCACCTGTTTCAGGCAGTTCAGAGGTACTGTGATACACGGCAATGGCGGGGAATTTTTTGCGCGAACCGCAAGATGCGGAACGCGAGATCAGCCTGCTGCTTCGCAGCGGGCTTTTTTGTTTTGGACGTGGGCACCGCCTGCTAGATTTGAGACATGTCGCGGGACGACTTGTTTGCGGCGCGGACGGAGCCGGCGGAACCATCGCCGGCCCGCGAGTCGTTCGCCGCCGCCCCGCTCGCAGCGCGAATGCGGCCGCGCAACCTCGATGAGTTCGCCGGGCAAACCCACATCCTCGCGCCAGGCATGTTGCTGCGGCGCGCCATCGAGGCCGACCGCATCCAGTCGCTGATCTTCTACGGGCCGCCGGGCACGGGGAAAACGTCTCTCGCACAGATCATCGCGGCGCAAACCCGCAGCAAGTTCGAGCGGCTCAGCGGTGTGGAGTCCAACGTGGCCGACATGCGCCGAGTCCTGGCTGGCGCAGCCAACCGCCTTGAAAACACTGGCCAGCCGACGATCCTTTTCATCGACGAAATCCACCGGTTCAACAAGGCGCAGCAGGATGCGTT
>DATDFH010000161.1:0-2694 GCA_036522715.1 Verrucomicrobiia bacterium | reverse complement strand
CGCTGGGTTTGGCCGGCGCGATCATCTCGGGCTGCGCTCACGCGAAACCAACTTCCGCCTCCAGCGAATTCACCGCGCAGGTCCGCCGCAACTTCGCCGCGTGGGATAAAAATCGCGACGGCGTTTTGCAGACCGAGGAACTTGACGCCGTCGCCGCCAACCCGCGCACGACCGGCAAAGCCGCCGCCACGGTGGCCGTGCTCAAGCGGATCACGCGAAGCTCGAAGTACAAAGCGCCGGCTTTGACTTTGAAAAACATCGAAGATCTCGTCGCGCACTCGCCCGGCGCCGCCGCGCCGTCCGACCCGCGGGACATCGTGGAGACGGTTGACCCGCGCGGGCGGCCGAATCTGCCCAAGATGTACGCCGAAGGCCTGGCGCGCATCGCCAACGCTTCGCGTGGTGAGTTGTTCCCGTCCGGCCCGCCGCAACTGGACACGATTCATCAGGGCAAACTCGGAAACTGTTTCTGCATCGCACCGGTCGGCGCGATGCTCCATCGCGACCCCAGGCAAGTCGCTGCGATGTTCGCGCCGCAGCGCGACGGCAATTGTCGCGTGACGCTTGGGACGCATTCCTTCGTCGTCACGCCGCCGACGGACGCTGAACTCGCGATGACTTCCTCCAACGAGTGCCATAGCGTCTGGTTGAATCTTTACGAGAAAGCCGTCGGCCAGGCGCGCGTGAAGGGGCTTATCGTTCCGAAAGCCGAAACGAGCGATGTCACCGGCGTAAACACCGAAGTCACGAGCCAGAAGTCAGAAACCAAACCGCTTGGCTCGCTCTCACCGATTGACGCGCTGGCCCGTGGTGGATCCGCCGGCACGATGCTCGCGTTCATCACGGGGCACGAGATCACCCGCTTCTCGTTCAAGTTCGCGAAGGACAGCTCGACGACGCCCGCCGTGCGTGAAACGAAACTGGCCGACCTGCGAAAACAACTCACTGCCGCCGTGCGCGAGAACCGCTTGATGACCTGCGGCACGATCAAACCCACGACGCCCGGTGTCACCCCGAACCACGCCTACGCGGTCCTCGGTTACGACCCGGCGACGGACGCGGTGACGTTGTGGAATCCACACGGCAGCAGCTTCACGCCGAAAGGCCCGGCGGGTCTGGCACACGGTTATCCGGAAAAAGACGGCGTCCTCACCCTGCCGCTGACGGACTGGGTGCAGCAATTCAGCGGCGCGGCGTTCGAGGTGACAGAAGCGACGGCGGCGACAGCGGCCAGCAAGTGAATGTGATGGCCGATGCACCGTTGAACCGTACTACAATCGTTGAACCGGCCGGCGCGCTTCTACGGTCCGACCGTTCAACGATTCGGCGCGCATGTCGGCTGTTCATCCTGTTCACCTCCGCCACATCGCTTTTTTCCGCTCCCGTCCTCAGTATCGGCCACCGCGGCAACTGCCTCACTGCACCTGAGAACACGCTGGCCTCTTTCGCTGCCGCGCGCGGCAAAGTTGACTTCTTCGAAACCGACGCCCAGCCCACCGCCGACGGCGTCCTCGTGATCATGCACGACAGCGCCGTGAGCCGAACGACCGACGGCACGGGCAGTGTTTCAAACCTGACGCTCGCCCAGATCAAGGCGCTCGACGCCGGCTCGTGGTTTTCGCCGCAATTCATCGGCGAGCGCGTGCCGACGATGGAAGAGATGATCACCAACACGATTCCTTACGGCACGCCGTTCATCGAGCGCAAGGCCGGATCCGCCTCGCTCTTCGTGAGTGAACTCCGTCGGCTCGGGGTGGTGACCAACGTTATTTTGCAAAGCTTCGACTGGAATTTCCTCGCCTCGGTCCACGCGCTCGAACCGGCCCTCCGGCTCGGAGCGCTCGGTGAGGGAACGTTTAACGCGACCAAGCTTGCCAGCATTGCCGCCAGCGGCGCCACGATCGTCGAGTGGGAGAAGTCTGCCATCAGCTCCAACGAAGTCCGGATGGTGCATGACGCCGGGCGCGCTCTCTACGTTTGGACGGTGGACGGTGCGGAGATTCAAAACTTCCTCGACCTCAACGTGGACGGAATCATCTCCGACGAACCGGCGCTGGTGAAGCAATACCAGCAGCCCGACACGAACAGCCCTCCGCCGTTCACCCAGAGCCTGGTGGCGTATTGGAAAATGGACGACGGCCTCACGAACGCCTTCGCTGTCACCGTGGCCGACAGCCAGGGCACGAACGTCGCGACCCTGATGCGCAACGACGGTGCGTCGCACTGGGCCGATGGCACGGCGGCCAAGCTGGGCGGCTGTCTCAAGGTGGATGGCACGAACGCGTTTGTCTCTGTGCCGCGCACGAGCAGCTTGGACTTGAACACGAACGAACTGACCATCGCTGCGTGGGTAAAGCTGCAAACTCTGCCTTCGCAATTGGCCGCGGGCTTCGCCTCGATTTACGATTCGACCGCGGATTGCTACGTGCTTTACCTCGACAAAACGAACAAGGAGCTGCGCGTCAAGATAACGACTTCGAGCGGCAGCACCGCGCGCGTGGGAATCCCGGAGGCCGCGTTGCAAACGAATCAATGGCTGCACGTGGCGGCGACTTTTTCGGGCCACGAGGGAACAATCTCCGGGCAGGTCTCGATTTACTTGAACGGCGTTCCCAAAGTCGTTCAATCCGGCAGCGACAGCAGCACGCCCTACGGCTTGAGCGGCAGCGTCAAGACCGGCCAGACCGCCGCGAT
>DATDFH010000160.1:0-7046 GCA_036522715.1 Verrucomicrobiia bacterium | reverse complement strand
GGCCGGCCACAGCCGCCAACCAGCACCGCCAGCGCGGACGCGACCAACGCGGCGTCCACGCGCCACCGTGCCAAGTGATCAAGCCCGAACACACGGAGAGATTGCGACGAGCCGTGCTGATCGTCAAAGCGCCATCGCCATAAAACACAAACGCCCGCGGCAGAGATGCCGCGGGCGCTGATCGAGGCTGGAGTAAACTTACTTGCCCGCTTTGCCCGAAAGGCCCGCCTTCTGGAGCGCGGCGAAGATGTCCTTCGCCTGGAATTCGCCGGTGACCTCGAACGACTTGGCGTTTTTTTCAGCGTTGGTGCCCTTGACTCCCTTCACTTTGCCAACCGCTTCGTTGACGGCTTTCACGCACTTGGCACAGCAGAGATGAACGCCTTCAACGTTCAGCGAGGAAACCTTGCCTTCCTTGCCGCCGGGCGCGGCCTTCGCCTTGAGGCTGGGATTATCGCTGGCTCCGAAGTAGCCGGCCTCGACGATGGCGTCGATTCCCTGTTGGACGACGGCCTTGTCCGGCGCGGTCAGTGCGACGGCTTGGCCGTCCTTATCGACCACTGCGGTGACGCCTTTGACCGTGGCGATGGCCTTTTCGACGCCTTTGACGCAGGAATTACAGCAGAGGTGAACTCCGGAGAGTTTGACCGTGGTGTTGGCCGCGGAAGCCGTCAGGCTGAGGGCGAGTCCGGCGGCGAGGAGGGTGAAGATTTTGGTGTTTTTCATCATAGGGGAGGTTGGATAGCCGGGCGACGGGGCTTATTCAAGCCTTGGAAAAAGAAAAATGTTCGGACGATTGACGCCAAGGAGGTGGGGCTGGGGATGCCCGCTGAAGAAACGTGCAACCGTCCGAACGAGGAAACGGTTAGCATGGTGGCCCAGACAGTGCAAGAGGAATTTAGAAAGATTTTTCAGTCCGGTTCCAGAGCCGCAGTTCCTGCTAAAGTTCGCCGAGGGCACCGGTCGCTTTCTGGACCGAAATCCCCGTTAAACCGGCCGGAGAACGCAGAATTCGCATGGTTGCACACCGTGGGCGCCAGACAGATTCGTTGGTGTGGCCCCACAAGACCACACCCGGCAGGCCGACCGCCGCCGCCAGATGGGTCAGCCCTGAATCGTGCCCGATGAAGCCCTCGCATCCCGACAGGATCGCGGCCAGCTCGACCAGCGGCGCATTGAGGGAAACGCGCACGCGCCCGGCGGGAAGTGCGGCCGCCAGGCACTCGATCCGTTTGCCTTCTGCCTCGCCGCCGATGAGGAGCACATTCCAGTCAGTTGAGTTGGTCACCCATCCGAGCAACTCAGCCCAGCGCGCTTCGGGCCAGTTCTTCCGCTCGCTGCCGCTTCCGGGATGCGCGGCAAGCCACCGCCCCGGTCCCGGCGGAGCGGCTGCCGGCACGGCCAGCCTCGGCTCGTTCGGTGCTCCAAAAATGGCGAGGCGTTCCAGCGCCTTCAGCAACACGTCTGTCGCATGAACGGTACCGGTTTCATCAGGCCGGTGTGGGCCGACGATGAATTGCGCCGGTGAACAGGAGCGGATGTTCTCCTGAAAGATCTCATCCGGGTCGTAGAGGAACGAGATGATCACGCCGAAGGTTCGGAAGTATTCGACCTGCTCGCGGGGCAGCGGCGCATTGCGGGCGAAGAATGTTGCGAAGCCCCGTTCCTCGATGCCGCGCACGCGATCCGCGATGCCGCCGGCAACCGCAAGGTTGGCGATGTGCTGGTAGCCGAGCACTTCGAGGCGGGCATTGGGAAGGTTACTTCGGAGCGCCGCCAACACCGGCAGCGTGAGAATGAAATCGCCGACTGCGCCGCCGCGGATGACGAGAATACGGGCGTCAGGCATGGGAAAACTTGGCGCCGCGGCACTGCGCTTCAACCGCGGAGCTAGGTCGATCTCAGGATCGGAACACCGTCAGGCCAAGCAACGCCACGAACAGTCCGAAGGCGAGACGGATCGCCGAGAGCAACTTGGTCCGGCCTTCGCTGGCGGTGGCCCAATTCAGGAGATCGCGGCAGCGCCACGGCGAAACGGTGAACCAGATGCCCGCGACCACGAACAGGTACGCCCAGGTCACGATCAGCAACCGCCACGCCGACTCGTGCCAGCGCGCGGTATCGACCATCAGCTTCGCCAGCACCAGCAGTGTGATCGCCAGCCCACGCACCGCCAGGAAATCGTTCACGAAGACGCACACGCCCAATGCGATCAGCCCAAACGCAGCGAACATCGCCGGTTTGTACTTTTCAAAATCAGCAATCGACTCCTGCTTGAGGTAGCAGAAGAACCCCAACGTGCCGATCGCCATCAACGCATAACCCCACGGGAGTGAGCGCGGAAACTTGCGCACCTTTGCGCCGAACTCGCCGGGTTTCAGGATTCCGGGAATCTGCGGCAGCGCCATGCCAAGGCCGAGGAGGATGGAAAGGGTGGAAAGGTTCATCAGTAGATTGCAGGGGCGGGTGTGGTGGAGAGATGGAGGGTCGGAATGTTGGAACACACGGCCGCTTCACTCCAACGTTCAGCTCCCCCGTCTTCGAGCCCAATAACCGCCGGGTCGCCGTACAGTGTAAACGATCCGGCGCGGGTGATCTTCACGTCGATGAGCTGCCCGCGATGCCGCTCGGCACCGTCGAAAATCACTATCTTGTTGGTGCGTGTGCGCCCCTCCATCCGTGCGGCGTTCCGGTGGCTGGGGCCTTCGACGAGGATTTGCTGGCGCGTGCCGATGAGCGCCTGGTATTGCGCGCGGCCGATTTCATTCGTCAACTCAAGCAGGCGCGTGTGGCGTTCCTCGATGACTTCCTCGGGCACCTGGTTCGGCATCCCGGAGGCCGGCGTGCCTTTGCGCTGGGAGTATTTGAAGAGGTAACCGTTCTGAAACCGCACCTCGCGCATGAGCGAGAGTGTCTGCTCGAAGTCCTCTTCCGTCTCGCCGGGGAAACCGACAATGATGTCGGTGGTGATTCCCATGTTCGGCTGCACGCGGCGCAGCGTTTCGACGATGCCGACGAAGCGATCGCGCGTGTAGCCGCGGTGCATGAGTTTCAAAATCCGGTCGCTGCCGCTCTGCACCGGAATATGCGCGCTCTCGACGAGCTTGGGCAGGCGGCCGTAGGCCTCCACGAGATCATCGCCGTAACCCTTGGGATGCGGCGAGGTGAAGCGGATGCGCTCCAACCCCTCGATCTCATGCACCGCCTCGATCAGTTGCACGAACGCGCTCTTGCCGTCCTTCGGTGGGATGTCCCGTTTGCCGTAGCTGGTCACGATTTGACCGAGCAGCGTGATCTCCTTCACACCGCGCATGACAAGTTGCCGGCACTCGGCGACGATGTCCGGGATGCTGCGGCTGCGTTCCTCGCCGCGCGTGTAGGGCACGATGCAGAAGGTGCAGTATTGGTTGCACCCTTGCATGATGCTGACGAAGGCGGTGACAGACTTGATTTTCGTCGAGCCATTGAGCAGGTGCTCCTTGATCGTCGCCTCGCTCCCCTGCTCTGCCGCAACGTCCACGATCTTCTCGCGCTTCCCGCCCAAGATTTCGTCGAGGTACTCAGCCGCGCGGTGAAACTTCTGCGTGCCGAGCACGAGGTCCACGTCGGGAAGCTGGTCAATCAACTCCCGGCCGCGGCTCTGCGCCATGCAGCCCATGAAACCGAACACCTGCCCCGGCCGCTCCTTCTTCGCCGCGACGATGAGGGCCGTCATCTTGCCCAGCGCCTTTTGCTCCGCGAAGTCGCGGACGCTGCACGTATTGAGCAGCACAACGTCGGCGATGCTCTCCGACGGCGCGAGGGCATAACCCTTCGCGACGAGCTGCGCCGCGACGGCCTCGCTGTCGCGCTCGTTCATCTGGCAACCGTAAGTCTTGATGTAAACGCTCGGCATCTTTCCGCAAAATGAGGCGCCAAACTACGCGAGGCGCCGGCAGTTGAAAAGCTCCAAAGTCCGGAGTGGCAATCGTCGCGCGGCCTTGCTAGAAAAACCCGTCATGCAAGCCCCGCCATCCGCGCTGTCCGCCGAGCGCCCAGAAGCGTCAGCCGCACCCGTCCTGCCCGTACGCAATCGCGGCTGGCTCGTCACCTTCTCCGGCCTCGGCATCAACCTCGCGCTCGGCATCCTCTACACGTGGAGCATGTTCAAAGGCGCGATCGAGAAGGAATTCGGCTGGCAGGGCGCACAACTCAACGATCCCTACGCGCTCTGTTGCCTGGTCTTCGCGTTTACGATGATCCTCGCCGGGCGCTGTCAGGACAAGTTCGGCCCACGCCTCACCGCATCCATTGGCGGCCTGCTCGTCGGCGCGGGCTTCGTGCTCGCCTCGACCTCGAACAGCTACGGCGTGTGGCTGCTCGGCTTCGGCGTGCTCGTCGGCTTGGGCCTCGGCTTCGGCTATTCGTCGGCCACGCCGCCCGCGCTGAAATGGTTTCCGCCCTCGAAGACCGGTCTGATCGCCGGGTTGGTCGTGGCGGGCTTTGGACTCGCGCCGGTGTATCTCGCGCCCGCCTCGCAGTTCCTGCTCGGGCACTATCAGGTCAAAACTTCCATGCTCATCCTGGGCATCGCCTTCGTGGTCATCGTTTGCGGACTGGCGCAATTGCTGGTCAATCCTCCGTCTGGTTACGTCGCCGGCCCAAAACACGCGCCGGGCAGCGCCGCGAAACCCGCGGCGAACAACCCCACGCCTGCGGAAATCCTGCGCCAACCGACCTTCTGGTTGTTGTGGGTGATTTATTTCATCGGCTCGGGTGCGGGCTTGATGGTCATCAGCAGCATGAGCGGCATGGCGAAAAAGAGCATGGGCGAGCTGGCCTTCGTTGCCGTGGCGATCATGGCCATCGGCAACGCCGGCGGGCGCGTCATCGCCGGCACGCTCTCGGACCGGATCGGCCGGCGCTGGACGCTTTTTTTTGTTCTGCTCATTCAGGCAGTGTTGATGTTCGCCGCGATTCCCGTGACCGCTTCGAAAGACATGGCCGCCGTGATCATTGTGGTCATGGCCGCGATGATCGGCGCGAACTACGGCGCGAACCTTTCGCTCTTCCCGTCGTTCACGAAGGACCTCTGGGGCTTGAAGAGTTTCGGGATGAACTACGGCGTGCTGTTCACCGCGTGGGGCGTGGGTGGCCTCGTATTGCCGCGCCTTCAGCAGACTCTCACGGCCCAGAGCGGCGGTAGTTACGCGTCGTCATTCATCACCGCCGGCGTGCTGCTGCTGGTCGGCGCGGCGCTGACGTTTCTTATCAATCCGCCTCAACCCAAGGCTGCGGCCAGCGCCAGCTCGTGATCGCCGCGGCGAAATTCACTCAAAAGGTTTCCGCAATCGCGTCGCGCAGCGCCGCGACCATCCTCTGCGCCTGGACGGAAGTCGTGCAATAGGGCGGCATCAACACAACCACGTTGCCGATGGGACGCGTGAGCACACCGCGTTTGGCCATTGCCTCGCACACGCGAATGCCGGCGCGCTCGCCCAATGCGAACGGCTCGCGCGTGCGCCAGTTGCGAACCAGTTCCACGCCCGCGATCAAGCCAACCTGACGAACGTCCCCGACGTTCGGGAGCGACCAGAGGGATTGCAGTTCGTTGCTGAGAACTTGTTGAAGCTTCGCGCGCGCGCGGACGGAGGCGGCGCTTTGCAGCAGGTCGAGGCTCGCGAGCGACGCCGCGGCGCCAAGTTGGTTGCCGGTGTAGCTATGGCCGTGAAAGAAGGTTTTGAATTCCGCGTATTCGCCGAGGAAGGCGTCGAAGACTTCCTGTGTGGTGAGCGTCGCCGCCATCGGCAGGTAGCCGCCAGTGAGTCCCTTCGCGAGGCAAAGGAAGTCGGGTTGCACGCCTGCGTGATTGCAGGCGAACAAGTCTGGAGTCCAGCCTTCAGGCTGCCTGGGAACAGGCTGAAGCCCGGACTCCGAACTGCCAGTGCGCCCAAAGCCAGTCATTACTTCATCGGCGATGATCCGCGCGCCGAAGCTGCGCGCGATATCGGCGGCCCGCCGCAGCCAGCCGGGCGGTTGAGGGATCATTCCCGCCGCGCCTTGAATCAATGGCTCGACGACGAACGCCGCGTAAGGATTGCCGCGCTTCTTCTGCACGCGGAATTTTTGCTCGACCTTGCTGACGCATTCCCAATCGCATTTGCGGTAGTCGCGCGCATCGGCACGCTCCGGCCGGGCGCGGTTGAACGGACACCGATAGCAATACGGCGCCATCACTTTATCCGATTTGAATAGCAGCCCGGCGTACGCTTTGTGAAAGAGGTCGATGTGACCGAGGCTCACCGCGCCGACCGTGTCGCCGTGGTAGCCGCCTTCGAGCGAGAGGAAGCGCGGCGACCGGCTCCGGCCGGTGCGTCGGGCGAATTCGTGCGCGAGCTTGAGCGCCACCTCGAGCGCCGTCGAGCCGTCGTCGGAGAAGAAGACTTTGCCAAGGTGAGGCGCGGTGAGGACAGCGCGCCCCGCCCGCTTGGGATTCACCAGTCGCACCAGTTTTTCCGCCAGCAAACTCGCCGGCTCATTTGCCAATCCCAGCGCTGAGCTGTGCGCGATCTTCCCGAGCTGTCGCCCGAGGGCCGCGTGCGATGCGAGCGGTTGTGGTCCCTCGTGGATTTGCTGAAGAGTGAACTCATTGCCGCCGGCTGGCAGCCGGGCGCGATTCGCAGCGCGATCATTCCCTTGATGGTGGGCGCGGAGGACGCGGCGGTGAAGCTGTCAACGAAGCTCCGCGAAGCCGGATGTTTTGTTCCCGCCATCCGCTTTCCAACCGTCGCTCGCGGCGCGGCCCGGCTCCGCGTCACGCTAACGGCGGAGCACACTGCCGAAGACATCGCGACCCTGTGCGCGGCGCTGCGTAAATCGTAAATCAAAATGTCCCCGTCGCGGCCAGCCCAGCTCGACCACCAGTTCGTCTGGCATCCGTTCACGCAGATGCGTGACTGGCTCAAGCGCGAGCCAATCGTCATCTCGTCCGGCAAAGGCGCGGTGTTGCGCGATGTTCACGGCCGGCAATTTCACGACGCGAACTCATCCATCTGGACCAATCTCCA
>DATDFH010000159.1:0-2840 GCA_036522715.1 Verrucomicrobiia bacterium | reverse complement strand
AAGCTGCCAGTCGATACGCCAGACGCCGTCAGGCTGTGGATGAATCAACGCGGAACGGCCGGGATTGAAGACCGGATCGAACCAAAACCACCGCTCGTTCGGCTGCGAAAGCTGCGCGCGGATGTCGGCAATGAGGAAGTGATTCGGGTAGGTCTTGCCGTCAAAGCCCAGGCCGAGAAGTTTGCGGACGGTACTCCGTGCGCCGTCCGCGGCGAGCACGCAAGCGGCGCGAAATTGTTTGCGCCCGTCTGGCGTCTCGGTCGTGACCTCGACGCCGTCGCTCGTTTCGCTGAGGCCGACGACCTTGTGCCGCCAGCGCAACTCGCAAAGGTTTTGTTGCCCCAGCGCGTCGATCAGAAACTGGTCGGTGTAGGACTGCTGGAGGTTGATGAACGGTGGAAACTTCTCGTCGCTTCCGGGCAGACGGAAATGAAACAACTCGCGGTCACGCAGGAAGACGCGGCCGGTCTGCCACGTGATGCCCTTGGCCATCATCGGGGCCACGGCGCCGAGACGATCGAAGATTTCGAGCGAGTGGCGCTGGATGCAGATCGCCTTGGAGCCTTCGCTTCGTTGGTCGCCTTCTTCGAGAATCACGCTGCGCAAACCGAGCCGCGACAGCGCCAGCCCTGCCGTCAGGCCGACCGGCCCCGCTCCGACGATGACCACGGGACCGCGTTCAAGATCGGACCGATTCGCCGTGAGAGAAGCCAGTTTCATCGCTCGCGTTCACGCAAGTTCGATTTCGCTCCGCTGGCCAGCCGGGTCGCCAGCCGCGCATTCGTTTCAACATTACCTCGAACAATTCAGCTTCGCCACTTTGGACAGGTGTGCGTCGTGTGATCAGTGGCCACCTGATCGGTGAGTTCAAAAGCATTTGGAGAACGCTCGTTTCGCGACGAGGCCACTTCAATTCTGAGCGGCTGCCAGCACTTGCCGCGTCTTCGGAATGAAGAGCGTAGGCACGACGGACCCCCCTGGTGCGGCGCTCTTTCACGGGCACCTTGCCACACCAAAGGCACCTCGACTCATCGTAGAGCCGCCCGCGCCAGCCGACGTCCTTCCAGGAGGACGTGCCGATGAAGACGCCGCTGGCCGCCGGTTGTGCCGAGCGCTGCTTCACTTGGTGACGGTCGAACGGCATGGCGGCCGAAGATACACGCGACGCTGCGAGGAGCCCTAAGTTACGGACGATGGAAACGACGGCAGCCTGTTTACAGCCGCGCGAAGGGTTTGAAGTTCGGTTTGTGTGTAGCGGTCGTTCACCCTGTTGCTCTTGTGGCCCGTGAGTTTCTTCCGCAATTCCTGCGCAACGCCTTGGTTGTGGAAGGCGGAGTTGAACGACACGCGTAGCGCCTGAAACGAGAGCTGCGAAAGCTGCCGTCGGCCTCCGGAATTCACCGCCTCGTTGCTAATGCCCGCCCGTCGCATAATAGCGAGGAGCTGCTTGCTCACCCGATAGCGCATCATCAAAGAAAGATTCTTCCCATGTAGCCCATTTCCCACTTCCGCCGGAGCTTGCTCTCGGCGCGGCGCTGCTCCAGCTTCGGCGTGTCCAACTGAATCCACGACGCTGCCGTGAGTCACACTCTCGCCGAGATCAACGCACTGGACCGCGCGGAGTTCGTCCGCGTGATCGGCCCGGTCTTTGAGCATTCGCCGTGGATTGCCGGGCGCGTCGCGAACCGACGACCGTTTGGCAGCGTCACCGTGCTGCATGACGCGTTGTGCGCAACTGTTGAACTCGCCACTCTGGAGGAACAGCTCGCGCTGATTCGCGCGCATCCCGACCTCGTGGGGCGCGCCGGGCTCACGCCTGAATCGAAGGGCGAGCAAACCGCCGCCGGTCTGGCGAATTTGTCGCGGGATGAAGTCGCGCTGTTCGACCGCTACAATCGCGATTACCAGGCGCGGTTCGGGTTCCCATTCGTCATCTGCGCGCGGCTGAACAAGAAGGACGCGATCCTCGCTGCGTTTCCGCTTCGTCTGCAAAACTCAGCCGAACGCGAGCGCGCCGCGGCCCTCGCTGAGATTTACAAAATCGCCCGGCTCAGGCTCAATGACCTCATCGGCGCATGAACGGCCAACTCACCACGCATGTCCTCGACCTGCAACGCGGCCGGCCCGCCGCCGGGATGACCATCGAATTGCGCTCGCCCGCCGGCGGCAAATTGTTGAAGGCCGTGGTGACCAACGCCGATGGGCGCACCGAGGCGCCGCTCCTGACCGGCGAGGAGCTGGTCGCCGCTGAGTACGAGCTTCTGTTTTTCGTCGGCGACTACTTTGGCGAGTCGGCGTTTCTCGATCGCGTGCCGGTGCGCTTTCGCGTCGCCGACGCAACGGCCAAATATCACGTCCCGCTGCTCTGCACCCCATGGGCCTACAGCACCTACCGCGGCAGTTGAGCCGACGCGCGGCCCCGGCGTCCGCCGCGCAGGAGGTGATGCGCCGTTGCCATGAACTGGGCGCGATCACCGACGAACCCGGCCGGCTCACCCGCACGTTCCATTCGCCCGCTATGCAACGCGCCAATGCGCGTGTCGGCTCGTGGATGCGCGCGGCGGGACTCGAAGTCCGCGAAGACGCCGCTTTCAACCTCACCGGTCGATGGCCGTGCGCGAATGCGCGAGCGAGGACGCTTCTGCTCGGCTCGCACCTCGACACCGTGCGCGATGCCGGCAAATACGACGGCCCCCTCGGCGTCCTCGTCGCGCTCGCGGTCGTCGAGCAACTCAGAGCGGCGCGCGCGGCTCTGCCGTTCCACATTGAAGTCATCGGCTTCTCCGACGAGGAAGGTGTCCGCTACCAAACCACCTACCTTGGCAGTCGCGCGCTGGCGG
>DATDFH010000158.1:0-8482 GCA_036522715.1 Verrucomicrobiia bacterium | reverse complement strand
CCGGTCTTCTCGCTGCTCGTTTGCGGCAGCCATGCAGTGCGGTTCGCGGAACGCAGCAGGCGCGTTTGCTGCGAGTGGCTGCCGCCGCGGATGACGCGGAAGTCGCCATCGCTGCGGCCCAGCGGGTCGGTTTGTTCGCCCGCCTCATAAGGCCCATACCAATCCGCGCACCACTCGGAGACGTTGCCGTGCATGTCGTAGAGGCCCCACGCATTCGCGGACGTCTGTCCGACGCGCAACGTGACCTTGGTGTCCGCGCGATACTCGGCGGGCAATTTATCGCCGGGGAAAAAACGGTCGCGCAGTCCGATGTCGGTGATCCATTTGTGAAAGCCAGTGGGCAACACGTCGCCGGTGTGGAAAAGCGTCGTCGTGCCCGCGCGGCAGGCATACTCCCATTCCGCCTCGGTCGGCAGGCGATACGTGCGCTTTTCTTTTTTCGAGAGCCATTCGCAGAACGCGACCGCGTCGTTCCAACTCACACCCGTCACCGCATCATCTGCCGCGCCGCGATCGCCGGCATGCTCCGGCTTGAACTGACGGTATTGCCCGAGCGTCACCTCCGTCGTGCTGATGTGAAACGCCGTGGTGATGTTTACGCGATGCGCCGGCTTTTCGTCCCAGTCCGCATCGTCGAATTTCTCCGCGTGCAGCTTCACGTTGTAATCCGCCGCCGGTCCGTCCTGTCCTATGATGAAACTGCCCGGCGCGATGCGGGCGAGTTTCATGCCGATGGAATTGGTGATCTCTTTCGGCTCAGCGCCGCGCACGATTGCGACGGTGAACGCGCACGCGAGTGCGGATGCAGCCAGCAGATTCCGGAAGATAAAATTCATTTCGATGTTGTTTAGCTGCGAAGCGTTTTCGGTGACCGTAGCAGTCGAGGTAACGAGACTCCATTCGACTGTTTGTGTGCGAATGACTGCTGCCATCCGGCCGAAGTGAGTCTCGTTACCTCGACTGCTACAAAGTTTGTGAAGTTCATTTCGGCCACTCCCCGTTGACGATGGGTTGCGTCTTCAACCTCGCCGGATCAACGACTGCGTGCCGAACCTTCTTCCGCTTCCACGTGTAAGTGATGTGCGCGAGGCCGTCGCGGGTCTGGATGATCGCGGGATAGCTAAACTCCATCTTCGGTTCGTCTTCCAGCACGAGCGCTGACGCCCACGCTTTGCCATCGCGCGAAACGGCGAGGTTAAGCGGCGAACGCCCGCGCGCGGTGTGGTTGTAAATGAGAAGATGGCGGCCGTCGCGCAGCGTCACGGCGTCGGTGCCCGAGTTGGGATTCGGCAATTCGGTGAGCGATATTTCGCCCCAAGTTTTGCCGCCGTCATCGGAGCGGATCTGAAAAACGTGTTTCTGTTGCGTGCGCCCGATGGCGAGCAGTTTTTCGCCGCCGAGGAACAAGACGCTCGGCTGGATGGCGCTGATCGTGAGGCCCTCGTTGAGGTAGGGTGACTTGGTCCACGTCTCGCCGAGGTCGGGAGTGCGCTCGAACTTCACCTGCCACTTGCTCGGCTTCTCGGTTGTTTCGTTGCTCGTCGGACAAAGGATGTCGCCGTTCGCGAGTTGCACGGGCTTGTTCTTGATCGGGCCGAGAATCCCGTCGGGCAGGCGCCGTGCATCACTCCATGTCTTGCCGCCGTTGGTGGAGGTGCGGAGCGTTCCCCACCACGTGCTCGGACTGGGGCCGATCTTGTAGAACAAGAGCAGCGGGCCGGTCTTCGGCTGAAAGAGAACAGGGTTCCAGCACGGATGCCGTGAGCCGTCGGTCTGCACGCCGTTGGCGACTTCGACGGGCGTCGTCCACTTGCCGTCCTGGTTGCGCGAAACCCAGATGCCGACATCGGGATTCTTCTCCGCCGTGCCGCCGAACCACGCGGCAACGAGTCCGCCGCCGGCTGGCTCCACTATGGTTGTCGCATGGCACGAGGGAAACGGCGCGGTCTCGTAGATGAACTCGGACTTCAAAAAGCCCGGTTGCGGTTCTGTTGCGTGCGCGCACGGGAGCAGGTTGAACGAAGCAACGGCAACAACGGTGGTGATGATGGCTTTCCAGTTCATAGGCTTTTGAGGAGGGGATTGAGTTCGTCGAGAATCTGCTGGACGCGTGCGCGTTCGGGATCGCGGAAGCGTTGGAACGGTTCGGCCATGAAGTCGTTGCAGATGCCGGACAGCGCGAGCGCGCCCTTGATGCCCTTGATGATGGCCGAGCTGTGCCGCCCGATGCGGTAAAGGCCCTCGCTCACGCGCATCACGAGCGTGTGGAGTTCGCGAACGCGCGCCAGGTCGCCGGCCTTCGCTGCCTCGAAGAGCTTCACGTAGAGCTTTGGAAAAATGTTTGCGCCGCCGTTCACGCCGCCGTGCGCGCCCGCGAGCACGGAATCGGCGAGCATCTCTTCGGGACCGACGAGCACGGGCCAGTCGGGACGATGCGGCAGCAGGGCGAGGATGCGGTGCAGGTAAATCATGCTGCACGAGCTGTCCTTCAATCCGATGATGCGCGGTTCATCCATCGCGCGCCGCACGGTCTCCGGTTCCATCGCGACCTTCGTCAGCGCGGGCATGTTGTAGAGGAACAGCGACAGCGGCAGCTCGGGCACGAGGTGGTCGAGGTATTCCTGCAACTCCGGTTGACCCTCCGGCAGATAATACGGCGGCGCGACCACGAGCGCATCGGCACCGGCGTCGGCGGACCAGCGCGCGACATTGAGCGATTCCTGAAATGCCGTGTCGGTGATGCCCACGAGCACGGGCACTCGGCCTTTCACTTGTCGGCACGTGCGCTCAATCAACTCCTTGCGCAGCCGGTAGCTGAGGCTCGGCCCTTCGCCCGTGGTGCCGAGAATGAAAAGGCCGTGCACGCCGCCAGCGAGGATGTGTTCGATGAGACGTTCGAGGCCAGCCACGTCGAGCGCGTCGCGGTCGCGCAATGGCGTGACCATTGGCGGGATGATGCCGTGATATTTCGGGAGCTTCATTTGGAAACATTCGCTTCGCGCGGCCGGATGAGCAGCACGATGAAAACGGAGAGCAGCGCCACGCCGGCAAATGCGCCGAAGATGATGTTGAGCGGCACGTGCCGGTCGCGCAGCGCGCCGAAGGCCCAGTCGCCGAAGCCGCCGCAACTGATGCTCACCATGTTCATGATGCCATAGCCCGTCGCGCGCCACTCGGGCCGAGCGATCTGGCAGAGGATGGGCATGTTGTTGCAGTCGAAAAATCCCCAGCCGAAACCAAACACCATCAATCCCATTATCGCGACGGTGAGCGTCGGTGCGTCGCCCACGCTGAACAGTGCCGGCAGAAACAACGCCATGCCGATGGCGCTGGTGAAGATGCGTCCTCGTGGCGTCGTGCGCATCCAACGATCCGCGAGCGTCCCACCGATGACCACGCCGACGAGCGAGGCGATTTGCACGTAGAGAATCGCGCTCATACCGGCCTTGCCCTGACCGAGGCTAAATTTTTCCCGCAAGATTTCCGGCATCCAGTCGCGTACGACCCAGCCTGCGATGGCCGGCAGTGTGAAGTAGAGCACGAGCAGCAGGAAGTTGCGGTTGCCGAGCAAACCGCGGAAGACGTTCTCACGTGGGGCTGTTGCTGCATTCGCTGCGGGTTCGGAATTGTTGCGCGCCGGGTCGCGCAGCAGGGCCAGCAACGGCAGCGCGTAGATGACGCCAATCATGCCGCACGTGCTGAACGCCCAGCGCCAGCCGTGCTCCGGCGAATCCGCCACGTAGCCCGCGAAGCCTCCGAGGATTTGCCCGACGTAAATGCCCGCCTGATGCACGCCCACCGCGCGCGAGCGCGTGAAGCCCGCGTGGTATTCGGAAATCAGCGCCAGCGCCGTGGGAATGTAAAACGCCTCGCTGACGCCCATGAGCGCGCGCGCCGCGATGAGTTCATGGAACGTCGTCGCGTGTCCCGTCCACCACGTCACTGCCGACCAAACGAACAGGCTCGCACCGATGACGAGCCGCTTGCTCACGCGATCCGCGATGAAGCCGCCGAACGGACTCAGCACTGCATAGGTCCACTTGAAACACGCGAGCACCATGCCCCAATCCGCCTTGTTCGCGATGCTCGGAATGTCGCCGACCATCGAGGCCTTCATCGTCGCGAGCATCTGCCGGTCGAGATAGTTGAGCAGCGCGACGGGAAACAGCAGCGACGACGAACCACGCATAGCGCAGAGGATTGGATGAAGTGGTGGTCATGAAAAATGGCGGCGAGCCGATTCAACTCCAACCTAGTTTACGACTACGACCGCCGCAGACGTTCACGCGGATGCTGAGTGCGCGCGCGAACGCAGCTTTGGCAAACATGGATTCATCCGCGGCCTGCGCGTCTTCCGCGTAGGCGACCTGGATGTGATTCGCCTTGTGTTTGGCCATGAGCTGGTCGCGTGACACGCCATAGGTGACGGCGTGCATGATGGGCCACTGTGGTGTGGTCGCCCGCCACCGGCGCTCCGTCTCCTCGCGCGGTAACGTCACGACTCCGCCGCGGCCGATGTCCATGTGCAGTGACTCGCCCTCGACGTAGATGCGCGACCAGACGATTTCGCCGGGCCTGCTGATGCCGCGGAGCGTCGAGCCGCCGTTCGGGAAATACATCGCGGGCTGGCGGAAACCCTCCGCGCCTTTCCAGCCGCCGATGAAATGCGCAGGCGGCGCGGCACCGCTGATGAGGAACACCCAGACGTAATCATCGCCGAACTGCGCGCCCCAGCGCACGTCGTGCAGCGTGTTCTCCACCGGTTGCCCAAGCGCTTGGTGGACGCGCTGCGTGATCAGGCCGTCGAGCCCGGCGCACTCGTCTACTTCGTTGAAATGCGTGACCGGCTGGCCGGCGCAAAGCACGCGCTTGCCGTCGCGTGACTTCACCGGCGGCCGGTCGGAGTTGTTCAGCGTGCCCTCGACGAGGTCGCTCGCAGGGAGCAAATCTTTCAACCCTTGCTGATATTGGATGCCGATGGCGTCGCAACCAAAGTCATCCGCGAGGCGCACGGCGGCAACATACATTTTGCACTGAAGGCGGATCTGCGCGTCGGTAAGGTCGCTCTCGTGCTTCGGGCCGGTATGGAATGTCATCCCTTTCTTCTCCAGCCACGCGCGCACGTCGTCGGCCTCGGCACCCGGCACGCGCATCGTCTCCGCGTAAAGTGCGGACTGGCTGAGCCGCTCCTTAAATACGCCGCACGCGTGCAGCGCGTGGTCGGGAATGATAGCGTTGAACATGCCCATGCAGCCCTCATCGAACACGCCGAGGATGGCCTTCTCGCTGCGAAGTTGCGCGGCTAGCTTTTCCCCGATCTTCACCGCGCGCGGGGGCACTTTCACTTTCTCCAGTGGACGCGCGTGCGACGTGTCGTGCGTGATGCGGCCGGTCTTGAGCCATTGCCGCAGCTTCGTGCGGAAAAACTCATCGGTGAAATCCTCGCTCCACAGCGTCGAGTAGCGCACGCCCGCTTTCGTGAGCGAGCCGTTGAGGTTCAACATGCCGACGAGTCCGGGCCACCGTCCGCTCCAGTTGGCCACGGTGAGAATTGGCCCGCGATGCGTCGTGAGTCCCGCGAGCACGTGATGCGAGTATTGCCACACCGCCTCGGCGACGATAAGCGGGGCGTCCGGGTCCACGTTGCGAAAAACTTCGAGGCCCACCTTCTGCGAATCGATGAAGCCGTGCTTCGCCTTCGCATCGAAGGGATGCGCGCGCACGACCTTGAAGCCCTCGGCTGCGAGCGCGGCGCCAAGCGCCTTTTCCATCGCGTCCTGCGCGGACCAGCAAACTTGGTTGGCGGAGAGACGGAGGTCGCCGCTGGCGACGAGTTGGACTTGGTTTTTCGGAAGAGGTTTCGCGGGCATGGGTCAGGAGTTGGTTTTTGCGGAGAAGAAATCGCCGAGCCGCCGATACTCGCGGTAGAGCGCGTCGTAGGCGGCGCGGTGGGAACGATTGGGTTTGAAAACGCGCGCGACACCGCGCTTTGGCACGGCCATGGCGCGGATGGCGTCACCGGGCGACTTGAAAGCGTCCGCTGCGAGTGCGCCGAGAATCGCGGCACCGAGCGCAGGGCCTTGCCTGCTCGGATGCACGGTGATGCTTTGCCCGAGCACATCGGCATAGACCTGCACGACGAGCGGGTTGTGGTGCGGCAGTCCGCCGGTCGCGACGAATTTGCTCACGGGCACACCGCCGTCGCGGAGCAGTTCGACAATCCAGCGCACGCCGAACGCCGACGCTTCGAGCAGCGCGCGGTAGAGATGCGCGGGTCGATGATGGAGCGCGAGCCCGGCGAACGCGCCCTTGAGCGCGCCGTCCATGAGCGGCGTGCGGCAGCCGTTGAACCAGTCCACGCACATCACGCCTTCTGCGCCCGGCGGCAACGCGCCGGCCTCGCGACCGAGTGTGGAAAAATCACGATGGCCCGTCATTTTGCGGAGCCAATCAAACGCATCGCCGACGGCGGCTTGGCCAGTCTCGTAGCCAAAATAGCCGGGAAGAATTCCGTCATTCACCACGCCTGCGACGCCGGGGACGCTGCGCTCCACTTCGCTGTTGAGCATGTGGCAGGAGCTGGTGCCCATCACCATCACGAGCGTGCCCGGTTCCGCCGCGCCCGCGCCGGGAACGCCGGCGTGCGCGTCAATGATGGCCGCGCTGACGGGCGTGCCTTCGAGCAGGCCGAGCTTCTTCGCCATCGCCGCCGTGAGCCCGCCCGCGGCAACTCCCGGTGCGAGCAGACGACCGGGCATCTTGTCTTTCACGACGCGTGCGAACTTTGGATTCACAGCGCGCAGGAAATCTTCCGAAGGGTAGCCGTCCGTCGCGCTCCACATTCCTTTGTAGCCAGCCTGGCACGTCGAGCGCGCGAGCGATTCCGCCCGACCGCCGCCGAGCTGCCACACAAACCAATCGCCTGCTTCGAGCCACACGTCCGCCGCGTCGTAGGCGCGCGGCGCGAGTTCGAGCGTTTCCAGCATCTTCGGAAAAAACCATTCGAGGCCGATGATGCCGCCGTAGCGTTGGAGAAAACTTTCGCACCGCTCGCGGGCGACGGTATTGATGCGGTCTGTCTGTGCCTGTGCGCCGTGATGCTTCCACAGCTTCGGCCAGGCGAGCGGCTCGGCGGCGAATTCGTTCAGCATGCACAGTGGCGTGCCGTCGCGTTTCGTCGGCAGCATCGTGCAACTCGTGAAGTCCACACCGACGCCGAGCACATCGTCCGGATTGGCTTTGGCCTGACGCAGCGCCGCGCGGGTGGCTTTGGATGCGGACTCAATCCAGTCGAGCGGATGCTGAAGCGCGTAGTTTGACGGCAGTTTCTTCTTCGAGCCGGGCAGCGACTCCACGATTTGCCCGTGCGGATATTTCGCCACGGCAGACGCGAGTTCACGCCCGCGCAAATCCACGAGCACCGCGCGCACGCTTTCCGTGCCGAAATCGAGACCGAGAGCCGCTTTCATTTCATGCGCGGATTTTTCAGATAGTAGAAGCGCCCGTCTTCCGCGCCGCCGAGGAAGTCGGGGATGCCGTCGCCGTTGAAGTCGACCACGGTCGGGCTGACATCGTGGCCCTCGATGTTTTGTTCGACGAGCAGCCCCATGTCTTGGAAGAACCATTTGCCGTCGGCGCTGGCGGTCTGACGCATCAGGGTGGCGTTGGCGGAATTCAGCAGGATGTCGAGCTTGCCATCGCCGTCCCAGTCCACGATGCAGATTTTGCGGCGACCGCTCTTGCCGGCAATGCCGGTGTTCAGCCGCAACGGCTCGCCGGGTTTCAGCGCGAGGGGATTTTTCACCTTTGCGTCACTCCTAGTCTTGGCAACTGGTTCGATGGGATCAGCACATAGCACGCGCTTGGGAGGAAGCAGCACGAGTTTGCCGTCGCGTTTCGCGCGCTCGAAGAACGCGAGGTAGCCCTCCTGGTCGAGCATCACGAGATCGGTGAGGCCGTCGCGATTCCAGTCCACGGCGACGGGTGTGGTGCGCCATTGCGTGAGGAGGGCCTTGCGTTCGGGGCGCAGCCAGCCGTAGGCGAGCGCGGGCTGCGGGCCATTCCACTCGACTTCGATGGGCTGCGCGTCGGCGAGCTTGGGCGATTTGCGCGTGCCGATGTTTTTGAACCAAACCACCTTGCCGAGGATGGAATTCATGAGGATGTCGGGCAGGCCGTCGCCGTCCCAATCCGCCACGCTCAACGTCGTGTAGCCCCACTTTGCCTCGCACGGGCCTTGGATGCTGCCGTTCGGACCGGCCATCGGGCGGATGACTTTGCCGCCGGCTTCGAGATATTTCGGCGCGGCCCACTTGGGCTTCTCGGCGCCGGGCGCGCTCAGGTTTTTGAAAAACAAAATGTAGCCCGCGCTGTTGCCGCTGATGATGTCGATGTCGCCATCGCCATCCCAATCAACGCCGACGGGTGTCGCGAGCGCGCCGCATTTCAAATCGTCCGCCTCCTGCTGGAAGTATTTCGGCGG
>DATDFH010000157.1:0-3908 GCA_036522715.1 Verrucomicrobiia bacterium | reverse complement strand
CATGAATCCGCCCGCCACACAATTGCTCGTCGCCATCGTGGACCGCGTGGTGGTGATCAAGATCACTGGGCGCGCGAACTTCACCTTGAGCGTTGATTTCAAACGGCTGGTCGCCGAGTTGCGCGCGCGCGGACACAAATGTTTCGCCTTGGAACTCAGTCAGTGTCTGATGATGGACAGCACCTTCCTCGGCGTGCTGGCAGGCATGGGCCTCAAGCTCGCCGAGGACGAGACGACGCAGAACAACCCGATCTGCCTCATCGCCTCCAACTCGCGCATCCTCGACATGCTCGACAATCTCGGCGTGAAACATCTCTTCAAGGTGGTGGACAACTCGGCGCCGGTGCCCGAGGCATTTCAGCCCGTCGAATCCGCCGCGGCCAGCGCGCCGAAGACGGAAATCTCCCGCACCTGCCTCGAAGCGCACGAGCTGCTCATGGCCATCAATCCGGCAAACGTCGCCAAGTTCAAGGACGTGACGGCGTTTCTTGCTGAAGACTTGAAGCGGATCGAGGCGGAGAATCCGAAGGCGTAATTCTTGTTGGAGCGTTGAGGCGTTTCTTCTCCCTTCTCCTTGCTTCACGAGAGTCACCCAATAGACTCCGCGCGCGATGGTGAACCTGAACACGCTCAACCTCCAGCAGCGCGACGCCGCGGCGACGATCAAAGGTCCGGTCCTGATCCTTGCGGGCGCGGGCACGGGCAAGACCCGCGTGATCACCTTCCGCATCGCGCACATGATAGCGCGCGGCATCGCGCCGGGGAACATCCTCGCCGTCACTTTCACCAACAAGGCCGCGCGCGAAATGCTCGAACGCGTCAACGAACTCGTCCCCAAAACGCGGGGCGCGGAACGCGGGGCGGGGAATGACGAAAAGCCCGACCGGCCGACCATCTGCACGTTCCACTCGCTCTGCGTGCGCATCCTTCGCCAATACATCGACCGCCTTGGCTACAAGCGGAACTTCGTGATCTACGATGAGTCGGAGCAGCTCGGTGCGATCAAAAAAATCCTGAGCCAGATTTCCAGCAAAGGCGAGAAGGCGGACCCCAAGGCTGTGCTCGGATTGTTGAGCCGCTTCAAGAACGGCGGTTCGCAGGCGGCGGCGTTCAGCGACCCCAATGTGCGCGCGCTCGCAGAGCACGTGCGCAAGAAATACGAGTCGGCGCTCCACGCCTGCAATGCCGTCGATTTCGACGACTTGATCCTGCTCACGCTGCGGCTCTTCAAGGAGCACCCGGAAGTCCTCGAAGCCTGCCGCAACAAGTATCGCTACGTCATGGTGGACGAGTATCAGGACACGAACGCCGCGCAGTTCGACCTCGTTCACTCGCTCACGCAAGATCACCGCAACCTCTGCGTGGTGGGCGACGATGACCAGAGCATCTACGGCTGGCGCGGCGCCGAGATCGCGAACCTGCTCGATCTGGAAAAGCATTTCCCCGAGGTGAAGGTCGTGAAGCTGGAGCAGAATTACCGCTCGACGAACACGATCCTTCACGCCGCCAACGCGGTGATCAAACACAACGCCCGCCGCCGCGCCAAGGCGCTGTGGTCGCAGAACGGGCAGGGGACCAAGATCACGCTCCACACCTTTGACGACGACGAGGAGGAGGCGCGTAGCATCGTCGAGGAGATCGAGTTCCTGCGCATGGCCCGGCGCATCCCGTGGGGCGAGCAGGCGATCCTCTTCCGCACCAACATTCAGTCGCGCCCGCTCGAAACCGCGCTGCGTGCCGCGAAGGTCCGCTACCATCTCATCGGCGGGCAGAGCTTTTTCGACCGTCGCGAAGTGCGCGACCTGCTCGCGTACTTGAAGGTGCTTCTCAACCCGCACGATGACGTGAGCCTGTTGCGCATCGCGAACACGCCCGCGCGCGGCCTGAGCGATGTGACGATGGAGCGCCTGCTCGCCGCCAGCCAGGAGCGGCACAGCTCGGTCTTCACCGCGATGCGGCACAGCGACGTGCTCGGAGGTTTTCAGACCCGCACACGCGAGAGTGTCGAGTCGTTCACGGCTTGGCTGGAGGCGACGCGCGCGCCGCTCATGCAGCCGGGAGCCTTTGCACTGAAGGCGTGGGCGGATCAATTCCTCAACGCAGTCGGCTACTACGCGCTGCTCCGTTCTTCGGAGAAGGACGCAGAAAACGGTGAGAACCGCGTTCGAAACTTGAAGGACCTCGTTGCGACGCTCGTTGACTCCGCGTCCGCGAGCGCAACTCCCGCCGAGGCGTTGCAGGGTTTTCTCGAAGACATCACGCTCGACACCGAGCGCGAGGAGGAAAAGGAATCCGCCGGCGATGCGGTGACGCTGATCACGATGCACAGTTGCAAGGGCCTCGAGTTCCCGCACGTGTTCATCGTCGGGCTGGAGGACGGGCTGTTGCCGCACTCGCGCTCGAAGGTCGAGGGCACCATGGACGAGGAGCGGCGGCTCTTCTACGTTGCGATCACGCGCGCGAAGAAGACGCTCGCGATCAGTCATTGTTCCGGCCGCAAAAAGTACGGCCAGCTCATGCCCTGCCATCCGTCGCCCTTCCTCAAGGAGTTGCCCGATGAACTCGTCGAACACGCCGACGCCGTCGCCAAGGAACCCGTTAAAGCGGCCGAGGGCAAAGACTTGTTCGCCGCGATGCGCGCCGCGATTGGCTAAAGAGGGAAGGACGAGCTACGCGAGTCCCAATCTGAACTTTCGGAACCCAAGGAAAAGGGACTCGCGTAGCTCGTCCTTCCGATTGATTTACAGCGCCAATTGCACCAGCCGCTCCTGCAACTGCTGCTGAAAGCGCGTCACATAGCTGTAGGCGCGGAAAAACTCCTCGAGCTGCATCAGCGGCAGTTTCTCCGCCCGGCGCGATACGTGAACCGAATCAACGGCCTCCCACGCCGGGTTGAGCGATTGCACCGCAACGTCGAGCTGTTCGCGGTATGTCCGAAGGCGTAGCTGCATCGTCTGGATGCGCTCGGTCCATTCGAGTCCCTGCTCAAAATGCCGCGCCTGCACCAACGGCGAGGTGGCGCGCGCCTTCTCGATGAGGAACGCGCTGACCTCGCGGCAAAGTTGCTCGGCCGGGATGATCAAGTCCGCAATCGCCGGCGGCACCTGCCGCACCTGCCGCGCTTCGTTGCCCGTTTCGATCACATAGAGGTGGTGCAGCCGCTCCTTCGTGTCGCGCAGGCAATTGTAGGCGGCATTGATCTCGGCGAATCGGTGCACCGCCGCCTCGCGCTCGCGATGGTCCTTCGCGCGATCCGGATGCGCCTTGCCCGAGAGGGTGAGGAACTTGGCCTTGAGCGGTTCGACTTCAAGCCACGGCCGGCGCGGCTCGCTGAGAACGACGAAGTGATCGGTCATGCGAAGGAACGCTCAACCCTCAAAGACCGGCGCGGGGCGTTGAGCGATTCTGTCCTTCATGCGCTGAAACTCTCCCCGCAGGAACAACTCGTCGCCGCATTGGGATTCTTCACCTTGAAGCCGCCGTCCGTCAGCGCCTCGACGTAATCCAGTTCCGACCCGGTGACGTAAAGCGCGCTCTTGGGATCAACCACCACGCGGATGCCGCCGGTCTCGACGAGGAAGTCACGGTTCGCCGGCGCGTCCTGGAGATCCATCTTGTATTGCAGCCCCGAGCAACCGCCACCGATCACCGCCACACGCAACACGCCCTGCGCGCGCCCCTGCCGCTGGAGCAGCGCGGATACTTTGCGCGCGGCGTTCTCGGTCACCTTGACGAGGCGTTCGTCCGCGACGCGAAAATTCGGCGCGCTGGGGCCGGTGGGGATGGCTTTAATGGTTCCGGCAATCATGGCGGCAAGAAGCTATCCGCGCGTCGGGGCAGCGTCAACGCGGGCGCGCGGCGGGGTTTGGAATTGTTCTGTCGGGAAAAAGCGGCTATCTACCCCGCCC
>DATDFH010000156.1:0-9779 GCA_036522715.1 Verrucomicrobiia bacterium | reverse complement strand
CGCCTGGCAGGTGCTCAAGCAGCACGCCCCGATGCTGACGATGCGAGAGGACCGAAACGGCCGCCCGGTGAGCATCGGCCGGCACGGTCGCTCCAGCTTCCTCCTCGACGAGGCGCCGATTGTGCTGCTCGACGGCGTGCGCGTGCCCGATTTCCACTCGCTCGACGCCATCGACGCCCAGTCGATCTTCACGATCCTGATTTACGACGGCGTCGAGGGTACGACGTACTACGGCACCGACGCCGTGAGCGGCGTCATCCTGATCAGAACCAAGGACGGGCGCTAATCTTTAGCACTAAGGGGAGGGAGCGTCGTCGCTTCCCTCCCCTCTAGTTGCTTCAAACATCGGCCCGAGGCTTACGGATTGCGGTCCAGGCAGGCCGTGAAGTTCGGGTTCTGCTTCTCGGTGATGGGAATCGGGAAGTTCACGTCGGTGCCGTAGTCCGCAAAGTTCACCTTGAAATACGGCCCGGTCGGGAAGACTGTATCCGCGGCCCGGCCGTACTGCCGGATCAACCGCCGCAGATCGCCGAGGCGGTGCGCAGTGAGCCACAACCAGCGCGCTCGCTCGGCGAACAGCAGGTTCACTCCCCCGCCGGCGGCGATCTCGTCCAAGGCCGTGAGGTTCGGCAACACGCCGATGGGTCGCGTAGTGGTGTCCGAAGGGGTGAATGGAGTTGGATCGAAGTACGCCCGCTCACCGGGATTCGCACGCGGCTCGTTCAGCTGTGCGAGGAACTCGGCGTCGTTCCCCGCCTGCAGCGCGGCCTCGGCCTCGATGAGCCGCGCCTCGACACCGGTCGCTACCGTGATCGGTGCTCTGCGGCTGCCGTAGCGCTGTTCGGTCCAGAGCACGGTCGAGTTGTCGAAGCCCGGGATGGTGTCGCCGTTGTCATCAATGGGCGTTATCCAGGTGGTGCGGGGATCGGCCACCGACCGGAACGGGAACCCGTTCTGGCCGCCCGGGCCACCTTCCAAGTCGGCGAGGGCGTACCGCCCGTCGCTGGTGTTGGCGTTGAACACTCCGTTGTTCTGACGATCGGTGTTCTCGGAATGCTCCTGCACGTACACGAAGCTCGTGGGCACCGTGGCCGCCAGCGCTCCGGCCGCCGCGAAGCCCCCCGTGTCGAGCACCGCGCGGGCCTTGGCGACGGTGGCGAAATAGGTCATCGCCGGGTCCGTGGACACGGCGATCGCCTGGTCAAACCTGGCGATCGCCGTATCGAGCGTTGCGAGTGTCGTGAGCGGCTGGCCGTAGGCAATGCTCCCGTCGGCATTCAAGTGGCTCACGGGAACGCCGGAGCACCACGTCTCGGCGAAGAAGATGTAGGTCAGCCCGGCGAGAGTGAGCATCTCCGCATAGCCCGGGTCGGTCGGCGCGAACTGCGCGAATTGCGCCGCGGCCTTCTCGGCAGAGTTCCGGGCCTGGTGCATGCGCCGGAACCAGAGGTCAACGTCGGCGTTGGTCGTCTGAATCGTGCGCGCGTCTACCTCGATCCGCGTGGGGAATGTCTCCGAGTTGATCCACTCGTCGGCGAGCAGTCCACCGTACATGATGACGCCCTCGGTCCCGCCCGAGCCGTCGGGATGGTCCCCGGTATACGCAATGCTGAAGTCGCCGAGTACGCCGGCGCGGACCGTCGGGAGGGCATCCGCGCCGCTCAGTTGGCCCGGTTGGACGATATCGGGAATCGAGACCCGCAGCGGGTCGTTGCAGCCGACCTCGAGCGGCAGCAGCCCGACCCCCACGAGCGCGAGCACCTTAGTGGTATTCCTCATGGCTGTCTCCTCGGCTCAGAAGGTCACGTTGACGCGCGCCAGGAAGTACCGCACAGGCGGCTGGGTGAGGTGCCGAACCTGCTGCGTAATGGCCTCCTCGCGCGCCTGCTCACCGAACAGCCAGGCCTCAAATATCTTTTCGTCCACAACATCGACACACTCGGGGCGGACGCCGATCCGGCGTTGCTCGGGCTTCACATCCAGTCTGGCGCGGCCTTGAGCTACGAGGTCATCACGCGCCGCATCGAGGACCGCGGCGGCGGACTCGCGCGCGTCAACGGCCGGGTGCGCATCGTCGAGGGCCTGGCCATTCCGCGCGAGGAAGATGAGTTCAAACTCTCCTATTACAACACGCTCTCGACTTGGGTGGACATCGACAAATTGCTCGCGGCGTTCGCCCTCACACGCGCCGATCTCTGCGACCCGGAGAAAGTCACCGCCGCCGTGCGTCAACTCGCAGCGCGGATGCCGACCTACATCACGCTCAAGGAAGTGAAGAAGCGCTGGGGCCACGGCCAGGAGGACATCTTCCCCGTCGCGCAATTCGAGAAGCTCTGGGGCGACATGACCGCGCTGCCGGAGATTGAATCTCGCTTCGTGGTCGTCCCGCGCCTGCGCGGCCAACAACTCAAGGATCAGGCTCAACTCGACGGCTGGCTCCGTGATGGCTCAGCGGCGCACGTCGATTTACTCTGCGAGTGGAGTTGAGCGCTATGCCAACTTCGTCAACGCTTCGTCACTTTCCAAAGCTGCGAGCAACTCCTCGATGCTCTTCGTCTGTCGCGCGAGAATAAACCCCGGCGCAATCTCGGCAAGCGGCTGAAGGACAAACCGCCGCAAGTGCGCTCGCGGATGCGGCAACGTCAGCGCCGGTGTCGAACGAACCTCGTTGCCCCACGCGATCAAGTCGAGATCGAGCGGGCGCGGTTCGTTCAACACCTGCTTTGATTGCCGGCCATATTCCTTTTCCATCGACTGCAATTTCGCCAGCAACGATTCCGGCGTCTCCACCGGCAGCGGTGTGAGTCCGACGACGGCGTTGACGAACATAGGAGAGCCGGGCGGGCAATTCACCGGCGTGCTCCGCCACAGCGAGGACCGAAGCAGCGGCGCAGCGGAGAGCGTTTCCAAGCGATCCATCGCCGCGAGCACAAGCGCGCGCGAATCTCCGAGATTGGAGCCGAGGGCGATGTAGGCGAGTGGTGGCATTCAAAGTTGGGCAGGCGTCGCGCCTGCACGCGATCTTCCACAAAGCCGGCCAAGCGAGACGCCCGCCCTACTTCAGGCCCAACACATCCTGCATGTCGTAGAGGCCGGGTTTCTGTTTCACGACCCAAGCTGCGGCGCGGAGCGCGCCATTGGCGAACGTCTCGCGGCTGGAGGCTTTGTGGGTCAACTCCACCCGCTCGCCTTGCGTGGCGAAGATGACGGTGTGATCGCCGACAACATCGCCGCCGCGAAGAGCGTGGATGCCAATCTCAGTGTTCGTACGCTCGCCAGTGATGCCTTTCCTGCCATGGCGCAACGCGTCCTTGAGCTGAAGCTTGCGCACCTCGGCGAGGATTTCGAGAAGCGTGGTCGCGGTGCCGCTGGGCGCGTCCTTCTTGAGGCGATGATGCATCTCGACGACTTCGAGGTCGAAGTCCGGGCCGAGAATCTCGGCGGCTTTGCGCGTGAGCCAGAAGAGCGTGTTGACACCGGTCGAGTAGTTCGAGGCCCACACGATCGGGATTTGCGATTTGTGATTTGCGATTCTCGATTTCTCCGCGTCGTCGTGGCCGGTGGTGCCGATGACGAGCGCCTTCCGGCCCTTCGCGCACAACTCGGCGACCGCCGCGGTGACGTTGTGGAAGCTGAACTCGATCACCACATCGCACTTCGTGATGATCGCGCCGAGGTCGTCGCCTTGATCGACCGCGCCGACCACTTCGATCTCCGGCACGCGCGCGGCGCAAGCGAGCAACTCTTGCCCCATGCGGCCTTTGGAACCGTTGATGATGACTCGCGTCACGGCGGGATTTCGGGTTTGGGGTTTCGAGTCAGCGAAGGACGCCGCACGACTTCAGCGTCGCCTTGAGCACGTCGCGGTTTTTCGTGCTCATCGGCACGAGCGGGAGGCGGAGTTCCTCGTCCATCATGCCCAGCATCGCCAGCGCGGCTTTGACCGGAACGGGGTTCGTCTCGATGAACAGGTCCTTGAACAGCGGATAAAACTTCGCGTGCAGCTTGAGGGCGACGGCGGGCTTGCCGGCAGCGAACGCGTCCACCATCTGGGCGACGTCTTTTGGGATGACGTTCGACGCCACGCTCACCACGCCTTGCGCACCGACCGACATGAACGGCAGCGTGAGCGAATCATCGCCGCTGAGGATCGTAAACTTCGGCCCAAGCGCGGCGCGCAGAGCGCTCACGCGGTCGGCGCTCCCGCCGGCTTCCTTGATGCCGACGATGTTCTTACACCCGGTCGCGAGGCGCTTCACCGTGTCCACGCCGATCTCGACGCCGCACCGGCCGGGGATGCTGTAGAGCACGATTGGGAGCCGGGTCGCCACGGCAATCGCCCGGAAGTGTTGGAACAATCCCTCCTGAGTCGGCTTGTTGTAGTAAGGCGCGACTTGCAACGAGCCGTCGGCGCCCGCCGCCTCGGCTTTCTGCGTGAGGTAAACCGCTTCCTTCGTCGAGTTCGCGCCGGTGCCGGCGAGCACCCTGACCTTGCCGCGCGCGAAGCGGATCGAAAGTTCGATCACGCGGATGTGCTCGTCGTAATCGAGCGTGGGTGATTCGCCGGTGGTGCCAACCGGCACGATGCCGTCCACGCCGCCCTTGATCTGGAACTCGATCAGTCGACGCAATGCGTCCTCGTCAATCGCACCGTTGCGGAACGGCGTGACGATGGCGGTGTAGGTTCCTGTGAACATGTTCGTCAAAATGCGGCGCGTAAGCTGCGTCAAAGCGCCGGGGTTGGCCAGCGCGAATTTCGGCCGCACTCGTTGCCAGCGCCTAAACTTTCGTCTCGAACAACTCCGCCGAGAGCGTTCCCTCGCCCACACGCGTGACCGGGCCGGTCATCAGCACGTCGTAGTCATCACTCAACTCGATCTGAATCTCGCCTCCAGGCATGTGGACCGTGATGGACTTGTCCACGAGACCGAGCTTGCGCGCGACAGCCGCGGAGGCGCTGCTGCTGCTGCCGCTGGCCAGCGTGTAACCGGCGCCGCGTTCCCAGATTTCGATGCGGATGTTGTTCCGGTCGAGCACCTGGAGGAACTGCACATTTGTCCGGCGTGGAAAGTTCGGGTGCGTTTCGAGATGCGGGCCGTATTGCTTTGCCAGTTCCGGGGTCGCCTTCTCGACCGGGATCACGCAGTGCGGATTACCAACCGTCGCGGCGCAATAGGTGAACCCCTCCTGTGTCACGACGATCTTCTCGTTGATCACCTCGCGGCGCGGACCGGTGATCGGAATCGCGTCGCTCCAAAAACTCACGCGGCCCATCTCCACACGCACGAGCCGGCCGCCCGCGCTGACAGTCGAGCGCACCACGCCGCCCGGCGTCTCAATGGCGAACTCATCCGTACCGACGTGTTTTTGGTCGTAGAGGAAGCGGGAAAAGATGCGCAGGCCGTTGCCACTTTTCTCGGCCTCGGAGCCGTCGGGGTTGAAAATACGCAGTCCGAAAGGCGCCTTCTTCGACGGCAGCGGTCCGTAGAGGATGCCGTCGGAGCCGATGCCGAAGTTGCGGTGGCAAATCGCGCGAATCTGCGCCTCGGTCGGCGGCACGGGAAATTCGTGCGGCGTCATCACGAGGTAATCGTTCCCGAGCGCGTGATATTTCCAGAATTTCATGTCAGAAAAAATCAGGGGCGGACGCTAGCAAAGTCCGGAGCAAAGACAAGTGACACGAATTTCACGAATCGAACGAAGGATCGCGCTGGCTTACCCGGTTCGCAAAAAACCCTGCGATCAAGTTGCGCAGAACTTCTCAAACGCCCCGCCGAAGAGGTCTTTCACGTCGCGGGCGATTTCGGCGGGCGCGGGTTCCCAGCCGGTGGCGGCGAGGTCGGCGTACTTGTCGGTGAGCACGCGGGCGATGACGCGGCGGGAGTGTTCCCACTTGTAGAGAATCTGGTCGAGCACGCGCGCGTCGCTGTGCTGTGGCGTGACGCTCAGGCCGAGCAATTCCAGGCGCATCCGCGTCATCTCCTCGACGATGCTCGGGATGTTGGTAAACCACCAGCAGCCGAAGATATGCAGGTTGCGGAACTTGCGGGCGATGACGCACAGCTCGTGCTGGTTCTCGCGCGCAAGGACGGTGGCGGTGAATTTGTTCCCCGGATATGCGGCGCAGAGGTTCGAGAGCGACGTGAGGTTGCTCAAGCCGAGGCCGTCGCCCGAAAGGCGGAGCAGCGGATTAACGGCGCGCTTCACGCCCGGCATCAGCGCGAAGGGCAAACCGATTTCCGCGCAGAAGGGCATGATGACTTTCTCCACGACCTGCGCAGGCAGCGACGCGCCCGGATAGGTGAAGTCCGGTGGAAAGGAAACCATGCAGTAGTGCGCGTCCATGCGCTTGGCCCACGCGGCAAGAAAGCGGCGGGCTTCGGCGGCGCTCTTGGGCGTGAGGGCCGCCGTGGTCTTGTAGCCCCACTTCGCGAGCCGGGCCGCGGTGTTCTTCCAATCGAGCACGAGCGGATCAACGCGCAGCGCGGCGGTGAAACGCCCGTCGCGTTTGAAACCTCGCTCCCACGTCGGCCGTTCGAGATCGTCGAACGGCGAGTTGGTCATGCAGATGCGTTCGACGCGCGCGACCTCCATCACGTGGCTGACGTAATCGGCAGGTTTCCATTTCGCGAACCATTTCCGCAGCGCGGGCAGGTCGCGCTTCTTCACGTCGAGGCCGAGGAGGTTGAGTGTGGTGAGCACGCCGCGGCAGGCTTCGGAAATCGGCGAATGGCGGAGGAAGAGTTGGTCCCACACGAGGTCGGCCTGCTGTTCCTTCGAGAGCGCCCAGAATTTCTCGTAGGGCAGGTCGTGGAAGCGGAACACCTCGGAGATCAAGTAGTGGTACGTGAGCAGATCGTCCACGCCCCACAGCAACAACTCGCCGAACGCCGGGTCGTAAAGGTGCGTGTGGATGTCATAGACTGGCGTCGTCTCGACGGCCTTTTCGATGGTGCTGGCCAGCTTGGCGCGCGTGGCTTCGGTCAGGAACGAACTCATGGAGGGCGAGTGTAGATGGAAGCGGCACGCCATGCCACGTGAAAGTTGATGTTCAAGGCTTCCGCGAAATTCAACCGGTCGGGCGATGCTTCAACGTTGTAACGATCCTCCATTCCTGTCTGATTTCGGCCGGCAAATGAAGCTGCGCATATCCGATCACGAAATCCGCATCGCCAACGTGCGGTTGCGCATCCCCTTCAAGTACGGCATCGCGACGATGACCCAGATGCCCTACTTGTTCCTGCGGCTCGTCGTGGAGATCGACGGGCGGATCGCACGCGGCACAGCGGCGGATTGCCTGCCAGCGAAGTGGTTCACCAAAGACCCGGCCCGCGACGTGAATGACGAAGTCTTTGAAATGCTCCGCGTGATTCAAGACGCGGCAGACGCGGCGCGCGGCGTGGAAGGCGAGAATGCGTTCGCAATCTGGCAACAGGTTTACGCGCGGCAATCGGCGTGGGGCGCGGAGTCGCAACTCCCGCCGCTGCTCACCCACTTCGGCACGTCGCTGGTCGAGCGCGCGCTCATCGAGGCGGTCTGCCGCGACGCGGGGAAACCATTCGCGTCAATGCTGCGCGCCGACGCGCTCGGCGTCCGGCTGGGCGAAATTCACTCCGCCCTGCAGGGCTCCGCGCCGCGCGACTGGCTGCCTAGCGCTCCCCTGCCCCGCGTCATCGCGCGGCACACCATCGGCCTGGCCGATCCGCTGACGGACGCGGACACCCCGGCCAACGAGCGCCTCGACGACGGCCTTCCCCAGTCGCTCCAAGCGTGCATCGCGCGCTACCACCTGCGGCATTTCAAGGTCAAGGTGACGGGTCAACTCGCAGTCGATCTGGAACGTACTCGGCGCGTCGCGTCCGTAATCGAAGCCGGCACGCGCAGCGAGTTCGCCTTTTCGCTCGATGGCAATGAAGCCTTCAAGACCGTCGAATCATTCCGCGACTACTGGACGACCTTGCGCAACGAGCCATCGCTCCAACATTTCTTCGCCCGGCTCGTGTTCGTCGAGCAACCACTGCACCGCTCCGTGGCGCTCGCACCCGAAGTCGGCCCGCCGCTCGCCGCGTGGCCTGACGCGCCGCCGATGATCATCGACGAATCGGACGGCGAACTGGACAGCGTGGCGCGCGCGCTCGAACTCGGCTATGCCGGCACGAGCCACAAGAACTGCAAAGGCGTCTTCAAAGGCGTAGCCAACCGCTGCCTGTTGAACTTCCACCAACGCGCCAACCCTTTGCGAAGGTTTACCATGAGCGGTGAGGATTTGTGCGGCGTCGGCCCCGTCGCCGTCGTGCAGGATCTCGCCGTGCAGGCGGCGTTGGGAAACGAAAGTGTCGAACGCAACGGGCATCATTACGTCCCCGGCCTTTCCGCATTTCCGGCGGCGATCCAGGAAGCGATGCTCGCCGCGCACCCCGACCTCTACGCGCGCAGCATCGGCGGCTGGCCCACGTTGCAAATCGCGCAGGGAGGGATTGACCTCTCATCAGTGAATCACGCGCCGCTCGGAGTGGCGCCAGAGCTCGATCTGTCCGGCCTCGCTCACGCCGCCGACTGGCGCTGGCCGTGACCGGGACCGCACGTTCACCCAGACTTGCGGCGGAAATAACCCGTCAGCACTGCGTGGTCGGGCTGGTAGAGCGCGAGGTAGTAATCGAGCATGTCGGGCAGCTTCATCAACATCCACGGGTGGCTGAAGTGCGCGCCGTTCTTGCAGAACACCAGGTCGTCGGCGACATACACCGCCGAGTGGAGCATCTGGCCCTGCGGATTCATCAGCACCACGAGATCGCCCATGCGTGGCTGGCCGGAAACCTTTTCATACTCCCCGGCGAAAACCTTCTTGAGAACCTCCGGGTCGCTGAACCGGTCGTCCGGCACCTGGCTGAAAAAATTGTAGGCCGTCCAGTGACAATCCTGGCGCCGTTCGAGCGCGTCCGCGGTCGGCGCGGGAAACGTGTAGATGCGCCGGCGCGCGAACTGTGTCAGCAGATGGCTGATGTCGAGGCTTGCGCCCTGCGGCAGCCGCCGGAGTGATTCGAGCAACGGACGCACGTCCTTGCTTCGGCCGCCCGCGGACCAGTAGGCCGTCAACTCGTCGAGGTCCGCTTCCGGCGTGACGCGCAAACGAACGAGATAGGTCCACTGGCGCGAAACTACCTTGGCCAGCGCCTGCTTTTCCGCTTCGGAATGCAGCGTGCCCAGCAGCGAATACAGGTCGGCGAACATCCAGTATTTGCCCTGTCGGTAAAGCAGCCGCTTGACCTCGCCGATAAGTTCCGGCCGCAGTTCACTGCCTTCAAAACGTTCGTCCAGCAACTCCGGCTTGAACACGTAGGCGAGCCGCTGGACTTCATTCTCCCAATACTTGGTGAGCACCGTGTAGATGCGCTCGCGCGACGTGGCGCTGAGACCGAGGATGAGCGCAGGCTCGGGATGAACCTTCACGCCGGCGGCGGTCACGTCCCAATTTGACCGCTCGAAAAGCGAGGCGCGTTGGCCGGGCGTAAGCTCTGCGCCTTCGAATAGTTTGGCGACCGCCTCACGTGACCAGCCGTTGAAATGCCAGACCGGCTGGTCCATCTGCGGAAGGCTCGTGAAGATGAATTCCCGCGGCACTTCCAGCGCGATGCGCGTGCACTCCAAGGTTCCCCACGGCCCCGTCGCGGCCAGAAAAACCCGGCCGCCAGGCGCGGCAGGCGCGGGCGCGCCAACTTTCAAACGCGCGGCGCGGTGAAAAAGTTTTCCCCCGTTGAAGAGTGACAACGCCGCCAGCC
>DATDFH010000155.1:0-2301 GCA_036522715.1 Verrucomicrobiia bacterium | reverse complement strand
ACCATCCGCACGTCGTGTTCACCGAGAAGATGCTCCGCCCCGAGTTACAGGATTGGGACGTGTTCGCCGACGGCATGGAGAACATCGTCGCCACACAACGCCGCGTCGCGCAGCACTATTTCGCCGACGGCAGCGTGGAACTGGCGTGCCCGCCACTGCGCGCGTTGCTCCACGTGATGCGCGACGACCACTTCGAGGGCAGGAACCTCGACGAGCCCGGCGTGCGTGCGCTCTTCAGCCGCGAGCAGATGCTGGCCAGCGACTGGTATCAGGAGCGCCTCGTCGCCCGCCAGGCGAACGATGTCGCGCTCTACGAGCGACACGTGCGCTACCTCGAACAGTTCCTCGGCCGGACAGGTTACGCGGACGAAGCCGGGCGGCTCGACGTCGCCGGCCGGTTGACCGGCGCGCGCGCGGCGTTGCAACTGCTCCGTTCGCCCGGCTACCTCAAGCACCTGCGCGGCACTCTTGGCGCCGAGCCGGCACTGGCGCGGATGAAGTGATTCGCGTCCAGCGTTGAAATCAACAGGCCGGTTTCCTACGCTCCGCCGCATGGCATTCAACTTTCGCTCCGGGTTGGCAGTTCTTTCCGCGCTGGCGTTGCTGGCGTTCACCAGTTGCTCGAAGAAGGAGGAGTCCGCGGAAGCCGGCGGCCTCACCATCGCGGTCATTCCGAAAGGCACGACGCACGAGTTTTGGAAATCCATCCACGCCGGCGCGGTGAAGGCGCAGCGCGAACTCGAGGCGCAGGGCACGAAGGTGAACTTGATCTGGAAGGGACCGTTACGAGAGGACGATCGCGACCAGCAAATCCAGGTGGTGGAGAATTTCATCGGCCGCAAAGTCTCGGTCATCGTGCTCGCGCCGCTGGATTCGCAGGCGCTCGTCGCGCCGGTCGAGCAGGCGATGGCGAACAAGATTCCCGTCGTCATCATCGATTCCGGCCTCAAGTCGGACAAATACGTGAGCTTCGTCGCGACCGACAATTTCAACGGCGGCGTGATGGGCGGCGCGTACCTCGCGCAGTCGCTTGGCGGAAACGGCCGGGTAATCCTGCTTCGTTATCAGGTCGGCTCCGCGAGCACCGAGGAGCGTGAGGCCGGCTTCCTCCAGGCAGTGAAGATGTTCCCCGGCATTCAGATTCTTTCGTCCGACATCTACACCGGCGCGACGCGCGAGTCGGCGTATCAGGCGGCGCAGAATGTTCTCAACCGTTTCGGCAAGGAAGTGGACGGCCTATTCGCTCCGTGCGAGCCGGTGACGATCGGAATCGACCTCGCCTTGAAGGACCTTGGCCGGGCCGGCGCGGTGAAGCTCGTTGGCTTTGACGCTGGCGCACAATCGGTCGAGGCATTGAAGGCGGGCCGAGTGCACGCGCTGATCGTGCAGAATCCCGTCCGCATGGGCTATCAAGGCGTGATGAGCGCGGTGCAACATCTTCAGGGCAAACCCGTCGAAAAGCGCATCAACACCGGTGTCGCGCTCGTTACAAAGGAGAACATGGACCTGCCGATCATCAACGAACTGCTCAATCCGCCGCTGAACCAGTATCTCGCGGAATGAGCACTGGCATTTCTCCACTCGTAGTGGCCGACCGAAGGTTGGCATGAACTGGCGCAAGGTCCTCAATGCCCTCGGCCCATTCCTCGGCCTGCTGCTGGTTGTTGGCCTGTTCTCGCTCAATGCCGAGGTGCGCGAGTTCTTCCTCTCGCCGGCCAACTTCAAGATCATCGTCACGCAAACGGTCGTCGTCGCCATCGCGGCGCTGGGCATGACGCTCATCATCGTGAGCGGTGGAATTGATCTCAGCGTCGGCTCGGTCATCGCGTTCACGGGCGTGCTAGGCGCGGTGATGATTTTGAAAGGCTCCGGTGCCGTCGTCGTTGTTGCCGCCACCGTGCTCGCGGGCGGACTGCTTGGCTGCCTCAACGGCGCAATCATCGGCGGACTGCGGATGATGCCGTTCATCGTCACGCTCGGAATGCTTGGCGTGGCGCGCGGCGCAGCGAAGTGGCTGGCGGGAAATCAGACCGTGAACTTTCCGGCATCGCCCGTGAACGAACTCATGGCTGCGGGCAATTCGGTGCCGCCCGGCGTGTGGGTCGCGCTTGTTCTGGCAGTACTGATGGCGGTGCTGATGCGGCAGACGGTTTTTGGCCGTTACGCCTTCGCCATTGGTTCGAATGAAACCGCGGCGCTGTTCTCCGGCGTGCGCGTGCGGTTGATGAAGTTCGCTATCTACAGCGTAGCGGGCCTCTTCTTCGGCACGGCGGGCTTGATGCAACTTTCGCGGCTCCGACA
>DATDFH010000154.1:0-7502 GCA_036522715.1 Verrucomicrobiia bacterium | reverse complement strand
TGCGCGAACTCAGCGCAAGGCCGTCGCGTTCGCGAATCGTCGGCGCCACGAGGATGCGCACGGGAAAATTCAGGTCGCACGTCATGCGCCGGACAATGGCCGCCTGCTGCCAGTCCTTCGCGCCGAACACGGCCACGTCGGGCTGCACGAGGTTGAACAGCTTCGCCACGACCGTCGTGACGCCACGGAAATGCCCCGGACGCGACGCACCTTCCATCACCTGCGAGAGCCGCTCCTCGATCACGTAGGTGTTGTAGCCACCGCTGGTCCTGACCGGATACATTGCGGCATCGCTGGGCGCGAAGATCACGTCCGCGCCTGCGTCGCGGCAGAGCTCCAGGTCGCGGCGCAAATTTCGCGGATACCTTGCCAGGTCCTCGTGCGGGCCAAACTGCGTCGGGTTCACGTAAATGCTCACGACTACGAGCCCGCGTGGACCCGCGGCGCGGCGCGCGCGGTGAACGAGACTCAAGTGACCCGCGTGAAGGAAACCCATCGTGGGCACGAAGCCGATTCGGCGGCCCTGGCGTTTCCAGCGCATGGCCAGCCGTTGAATTGCAGCAGCGGAACGAATGACTCGCACGGCGGCGACGGTGGCAGAACTGTGCGGGGCGGACAAGGTGACACTGACGCCAGGCGCAGAAGCAAAAACGCGCCGTGGATCCCACGGCGCGTTCGCGAATTTCTGGCGGTCAGTTTAGCGGCGCGCGCCGAACTGGAACGGTGGCGCCATCTCGGTCGCGCAGGGCTGGTTGATCGGCGCCTCGGGCGCGGCGGCATTCGGCTGCACGACGCCATTGGCCATCAGCCACGCTTCGACCTCCTCGCCGCTGACGTCGGCGAGCATGTGGCCGTTGACCTCGACGCACGGCTGTTTCATCTGGCCGCTCTTCTCGACCATCTCCTGGTAGAAGTTCGGATTGTTGATGACGTCGCGGTCCTCGTAGGGCAGGTCATACTTCTTGAGCACGGCGCGCACGCCCATGCTCCAGCCGCAGCTGGGTTTCAGGTAGGCAATGATTTTCGGTTTATCCATAATTGAGTTCTTTCGTGAGTTCAGTGTGCCAAAAAATGGCGCTTAAGCAAACCCTTCGTTGAGCAGCTCTAGCGGACCAGCTCGAATGCGAAGCCTTTCAGATACTCGGTTTCCGGAATCATCGGGATGACGGGATGGTCCGGTGACTGCGAGTAGGTCGCCACGCTCCGGAGAATTTTCCGCGTGTCGAACGCCGCCGAGAGGATCACATCGAGGAACGTGCGCGCATCGACGTGATGCGAGCAGGTGAAGGTCGCCAGCACGCCGCCGGGCTTTAACAGCTTGAGCGCGCGCACGTGGATTTCCTTGTAGCCGCGCAATGCATCGCCGACCGCGGCGCGGGTGCGGGTGAACGACGGCGGGTCGAGCACGATGAGATCAAACTTCGGCACAAGCTTCTCGTGCGGACCGACTGTGGTCTTGGCCTTGAGCCAGTCGAAGACATTGACCGCCTCGAACGAGCATCGGTCGCCCAGCTCGTTGGTCGCGGCATTCTTCGCAGCCGCCGCGACAGCGTCCGCGCTCTGATCCAGTCCGTGAACGTTTGCCGCGCCCGCGCGCGCCGCGTGCAGCGCGAAGCCGCCGAGGAAGCTGAAACAATCGAGCACCTGCGCGCCCTTCGGAACAAGGCCGGCGACGGCTTGATAGTTGGCCTGCTGGTCGAGGTAGAGCCCCGTCTTCTGACCGCCGAGCAGGTCCACCGCAAAGCTCAGGCCGTTGAGCTTGATCGTCTGCTCGCCCGCGCACTCGCCCGCGAGGATTCCCTTTCGCTCGGGCAGGCCGTCAAGTTTGCGCGAGGCCACGTCGTTGCGCTCGATGATGGCGCGTGGCGAGAACAGGCGCTGCAGCACCGCCACGATCTGCGCCTGGCGCTGGTCCATGCCGAGCGACGAGGTCTGCATCGCGAGCACGTCCTCATACTTGTCCACGATCAGCCCGCTGAGGAAATCGCTCTCGGCATTCACGACGCGGAACGACGTGGCGCCCGGCAGGTGTCGCTGGCGCACGGCGAGCGCGGCACGGATGCGTTGCTCGAAGAACGCTTCGTCCACCTCGACGCGCTCCGGCGCGAGCAGGCGCACGGCAATCTTCGACTTGGAGTTGTAGAAGCCGACGCCGAGAATCCGCTGGCGGTGGTCCTTAACCTGCACAAGCGCGCCGTCGGCAGCGGGATGCGTCAGGCGAAGGATCGAGCCTTGATAGAGCCACGGATGGCCGGCCACGAGGCGGTCGGCGTCTCCGGGACGGACGAGGACGGTGGGAAGTGAATCGGATGTTTGGGCGCTCACAGGTTTGTAAACAGTCGCCCGGCCGAAGCCGGGCGCGGACTATCTGTGAGCGCGGAGCCAGCCGCAAGCTTTCCCTTGGCTGGAGCCTGCGGGACCGGGCGCGATCAGACTCCGTCGAAGACTTCCGCGAGGCGGTCGTTGACGTAAAGGCGGTTCCGTTGCCCGAACAAAGCCTTGCGTTGCTTCTCAATGCGCACGGCGGACTTTTCGCTCTCGCCAATCAAGAGGACGTGCACCTCGAGGACGGGCTCGTTGAACAGGCGGACCGACTCCTTGACGAGCTGGTTGTCGATCTTGATGACCAGCCGGCCGAGCAGTTGGTTGAACTGATACTGAAGTTGATGCTTCTCCTTGTGTCCGATCTCAATTGTGAATTTCATGTTGTGAACTGCGTTAAACTGACGACTTCATTTAGCAGGACGGATTCCAGCGGACAGCCCGGACGGCGAACCACACGCCACTCCGTCCCTGCGATCCGCAGCCCGCGACTTCGACGTGTCCCGCGGATTCGGTTCGCCCACAAATGCGCGCAGAACGTGTCCCAGGACTATCGCCGTGAGGATTTCGCCTGCGTTCGATGCGCGCCCTGGCGTGCCGGCCCCCGTCAACCGATCCTGTCAGCGCGCGACAAAAGTGTCCTGCAATTCGACTTTTGGAGGGAGCGGGTTCGATTCGGCAAAGCTGCGACTCGTTTCGCGTGTGTTTCTACCTTCCGCGAATAACGAGCGATGCGTCCTACTCGCAAGCCTCCCGAAGCCCTACGGCCTCGTCCGCTGTTTCGCGGCGAGCCGTTCGCGACGATTATCCGCGAGCACACGCACGAGGTAAATGATGACCACGAGATTGATCGCAATCGTCCCGGCTTTGACCCACGTCGGGTAGCGGAACATCTCGTAAACTTCGAGCGGCACGTAGAGCGACGCGGAGATTACGGCGAGCCACTCGGCCCAGTGACGTTCCAGCCACAATCCGTAGGCTTCGGCGAAACGAATGACGGAGTAAACCACGGCCGCCGCCGCCAGCCAAAAGAGCTTGGTGTCGTCGATATGGCTGGCCGCCTGGATGAAAATACGCGGGTAGTGTTGCGCCGGATTGAGGTGCGAGCGGCGTATCAGTTGTTCCGCGACCTTTTGAGCATTCTCCCCGATCAGCGCGAGCGCGCCGACGCCCGCGAGCAGCACCAGCAGCCCCTTCACCAGTTCGAACACCGCGACCGCACGCAGTCCGGGATGGTGGCGGACGATTTCTGCTGGCGCTTCGAGTTTCATCAGGGTCCGAGCCGGGTCACCGTCGCCGTCTCGGCGCGAAGGCGCATCACCACTTCAACTCCGGCAGACGCCGCGCGACTTCCTCGGCGTTGGCGCGGCTGTTGAAGGCGCTGATTCGAAAGAAACTTTCGCCCTTCGAGCCGAAGCCGCTGCCAGGCGTAATGACCACGTTGGCCTCACCGAGGATCTTGTCGAAAGCCTGCCAGCTCGTAACGCCTTTCGGAGTTCTCACCCAGATGTACGGCGCGTTGACGCCGCCGAAAACTTTCAGGCCGGCCTTCTTCGCGCCGGCGCGCAGAACTGCGGCGTTGCCCATGTAGTGCTCGATGAGCGCCTTGACCTGCGCCTTGCCTTCGTCCGAGTAGAGCGCCTCGGCGGCGCGCTGCACGATGTAGGCGACGCCATTGAACTTCGTGCACATGCGACGGTTCCACAGCGGATGCAGCGGCTTGAATTCGCCGCTCTTCGTCTGTGCGTTGAGGGATTTGGGCACGACCGTGAAACCGCAGCGCACGCCGGTGAAGCCGCCGTGCTTGGAGTAACTGCGGAATTCGATGGCGCACTCGCGCGCCCCGGGCACCTCGTAGATCGAGTGCGGCAGCACGGGATCCGAGATATAAGCTTCGTACGCGGCGTCGAAGAGGATGACGGCCTTGTGTTCGAGCGCGTATTTCACCCACGCCTCAAGCTGCGGGCGCGTGGCGGCGGCGCCGGTCGGATTGTTCGGCGAGCAGAGGTAGATGATGTCCACGTGGCGCTTGGGCGGCTCGGGGATGAAACCGTTGGCGGGCCGGCATGGAAGATAGACGAGTTTCGCGTATGCCCCGGCCTCGTTCGCCTCGCCCGTATGGCCGGCCATCACGTTCGTATCGACATACACCGGATAAACCGGGTCGCTGATGGCGATTTTGTTTTTTCCGCCGAGGATGTCGAGGATGTTGCCGGTGTCGCACTTGGTGCCGTCGCTGACGAAGATCTCATCGTCCGCAACATCGAGGCCGCGGGCGCGGAATTCATTCGTCGCGATGGTCGCGCGCAACCACTCGTAGCCCTGCTCGGGACCGTAACCCTTGAAGGTTTCCCGCACGCCCATTTCATCCACGGCCTTGTGCAGCGCGGCGATGGCGGCGGCGGGCAACGGCTCGGTCACGTCGCCGATGCCGCAGCGGATGAGGCGCGCAGCCGCGGCGGGATTCGCGTCGCAGAACGCTTTCACGCGCCGGCCGATTTCGGGGAAGAGGTAGCCGGCTTTGAGCTTGAGGTAATTGTCGTTGAGCTGGGCCATGATGAGTAGAGCGTAATCCGTAATCGACTGCGCGGCGCGGCCGCGGAAATTTCAAGAAGCCGACCGTAGCGAACGGCGAACCGAGTGGCAAGCAAGCAGCGGGGCAAAATCACACGCTACAAGACGCAAGCCTAGGGCTTTCGCTCAACCCGCTTTCGGCCGGAAACCCGGCGGAAGTTTCGGCGCGGCGCCCTCTGCGGATTCTTCAACCGGCTTCTCGGGCGGCGCGATGGATTCGGAAGCGGGCGCGTGGTGTCCGGTGCGGGCGCCTTCGCCGCGCGGCCGGAAGCCGGACGGCAGGGCTGGTGCGGCGGATTCAACCGCGGAAGTTTCGTCGCCCGGCGGCGCGGCTGGCGCGACGCCCTCGGAGGCCGGCGCGGCGTGGTCAGCCTGTTCCTCCGCCGCCTTTGCTCGAAAGCCCGCCGGCAATGGCGCGCTCTTGGGCACGGACTCCGACGCAGGCGCATCCTCCGCGAGACCAAGTCGCTCGCGGGCTTTCTTGGCGGCGGCGGTTGTTGGATGGTCGTGCACGATGCGATGGAGAAGTTCCATCGCCTGCTCAGGCTTCCCCAGTTTGCCGGAGTAAAGATTCGAGAGATGGATCGCGGCCCAGCCCCAGCGTTCAGGTGGAAGTTTTTTGCTGAGCACCTCCTCGTATTCCAGCGCGGCGGCCAGCGGGTTGCGAAGGTTGCTCTCGTAAAGCTCCGCGATACGCAACGCCACATAGACTTCGCGCGGGCGGCGTTCGTAATACGCGCGCATCAGGCGGACGGCTTCGAGTGCGTTCCCGTTGACCACCTCCATCTCGGCAGCCTCGTAATCTGGGTTGCGCTGGCCGTCTCCTTCGTCGTTGAAGATGTATTCCATCGCCTGATGGCCGAGAAAATCGGAGAGGTCCTTCGCCACCAGGATGCCGAGCGGAATGCCGCAGGCGAGGAACAACCCGAGGTAAACCATGTAATGATTCGGCTGCTCCGGCGGGAGCGTGACCGTCTTGCCGGGCTCGGGGGTGTCCGGTTGGACGAGCGGCACTTCGGTGACGTCGGTATGTCGCAGCCGGGAAAACTCTTTGGCGAAGAGCACGCCAAAAACAATCGTGCCCGCCAGCAGCACCGCGTACACAACGATCTTGATGGCCAGTTTGTTCTTCAAGCTGCCCGGTTAATACACCCGTTGAGGGAGAGCACACAAGTTCCGGTGACGCTCATCTCAGGAATACGCCGGCGATGGCGGCGTTGAGCAACGTGGCCGTGAATCCGACAAACAGCGCACGCAAACCCAGCCGCGCGAGGTCGTGCCGGCGCTCCGGCGCCATCGCGCCGATGCCGCCGAGTTGAATGCCAACGGACGCGAAGTTCGCGAAACCCGTGAGCGCAAACGCCGTGAGCTGATACGAGCGCGGGGTCATATAGTCGGGCATCGAGGCTTTCCATCCTTTCATCACGAGGTAGGCGTAGTGTTCGTTGATGGCCAGCTTCGCGCCGAGCAGGCTGCCGACCTTCGAGATGTCCGCGGACTCGATGCCCATCAAAAACGCGATCGGCGAGAACAGCCACCCGAAGACCTTTTGCAACGAAAGGCCCTTCACCGCAAGGCCCAAAATCGCGTCGAACATGGCCACAAACGCGATGAACACGATCAGCATCGCCGCGACGTTCAACGCCAGGCGCAAGCCATCCGCAGTGCCGCTGGCCGCGGCGTCGATGGCGTTGACGTGCGGGGATTTCCCCTTGTGCGTGTGGACTGTCCCGGCGGTTTCGGGCTGGCCCAACTCGGGCATGAACAGTTTCGAGAGATAAAGACTGCCTGGGCACGCCATGATGCACGTGGTGAGCACGGCGACCGGATCGGCGCCGTAGTTGATATAGACGACCATCATGCCGCCGGAGATGTGCGCCATGCCGCTGGCCATGAGCGCGAACAATTCGGAGTTGGTCATCCGCGGAACGTACGGCTTCACGATGAGCGGCGCTTCGGTCTGGCCCATGAAGACGTTGGCGGAAACGGAGAGTGTCTCGGCGCCGCTGGTGCGCATGAGCCGGACCATGACGGCGGCCATCATGCGGACGCACCATTGCAGCACGCCGAAGTGGTAAAGCACCGTGAAGAAGGCCGAGACGAACAGGATCGGCGGAAGCGCCTTGAACGCGAAGATGAACAGGAATTCCTTGCCGGGATTCAACGCGAGGTCGCCGGGACGGGCCAGGTTGCCGAAGACGAATTCCGCGCCCTTGTCCGAGAAGTCGATGAAGCTGACCACGATGACCTTCGCTTCGTTAAACGCCATGTTTACAAACGGAACCTTCAACACCAGCACGGCGAGCACGATTTGCAAGGCCACGCCCCAGCCGATGGTCTGCCATCTCACCGCGCGTAGGTTGGTCGAAAACATGGCCACAAGACCGAAGAAACAAAACACGCCGACAAATGCCTGACCGCGCACGCCGATGGTGTCGCGCATCACATAGGCCGCAAATCCCAGCGCGACGATGGCCGCGCCGATTCCCGCGCGCCAGATCAGGGGGGTTCGTTGGATGTTCGTGACGGACGCGGGCGCGTTTTGAGCGGATTCGGGTTCCATGGCCATGGGTGGTGCGTTGAGCGTTGTCGGTGTTGGCGCTGGT
>DATDFH010000153.1:0-6578 GCA_036522715.1 Verrucomicrobiia bacterium | reverse complement strand
ATGAAGCGATGTACGCGGTTGAACTGCTTAAATAAAGGGTGCGTGACGGGGCTGTCGGGGTTTCACTCGGCGTTGTGTACGCGTTCTTAAGGCTGTGCGTACGCCGGTTCACTCATCCAACCTCCAGAGTTCGCGGGGAATCTCCAGTTGCAGCGCGTCGCGCACTTCGCGCATCTGATCCAGCACGGGATTGAGCGGGTCGTTCTGCTTTCCCGAGTGGATACTGTCGCAGAGCTTGAGGTACAGATCGGTCTTGGTATCGGCCAGCGATGCCTTCGCTTGCAGCAGTTCGTTTTCGACGCGGTCCACCTTGCGCGCCGACGCTTCATAGTTGGCAAACTTTTTCTCCATCCCAGCGAACACCGTCTCCGGGTCCAACCCTTTTTCGTGAAGCCGATGCACGGCCAGTTGCATGGCTTCCTTGAGTCCGTCCAACGCGGCGCGCCGTATCTGGATGTCTTCCTCGGTGGTGAACGTGTCGTCCACCTCCGGGTCGCGCACCATGCCGGCAAACACTCGCCACATGGCGCGGTAGGCGAACCAACCGATAAAACAGCGCTGGTCGATCACGGCCGGTCCCAAGGCGGCGAGCAGGGCATCAAACTTCGCCAGCATCCGCCGGTCGAATTCTGGTTCCACCGTGAAAAGTTCCGCGCGCGGACGCCGGCCCGCCTCCACATCGTCGTGCCGATGGCGCCACTCGCTGCGGATGGCTTGTAGGGGCTTCATCTCCTCGTCAAGGTTCGCGCCCCGCGCGGCGAGCGCCTTTTGGGACAAATCCCAAGCCTTGTGGACGAACCGCGCCTTGGTCAGCGGCGTGTGGAAGACCGGGAAGTTTTCCGGCAGCAGGATTTCATCGGTCTCAAGGAATGGCTCGTTCATGGCGCGGGTTGTGCGGAATAAGGTTCGCAGGACAATTGCATCCGCCTACCGCTTGGCGGAAGTCGCATCCTTCGCCAGTCGCGCGTGGAGTTCATGCACCTTGCCGATGATTTTTTCCTCCAGCGTCGGCGCCCACGGGCCGGGGTGCGTGGAGCTGAAACGCATTGCGGTCTCGGCCTCGTAACCGCCTTCCTCGCGCACGCGCTTGCTGGGGATGTAGCCCATCACGTCGTTCGAGTAGCCGGCGATCCACACAGCGGCCTTGCCGGCGAGTTCCTTCTTCAAGCGCAGCGAATAATCCACGCACGTCTCGCCGCCGATGGCCACGAGCACGATGTCGTCACCGAAATGAATCACCTGAACGGGGCAGGGGTAGGTCGCCGGGAGTTTCTCGCCCGCGTCGAGTTTTTTCAGGAAACGCTTCGCGTGGCCGGACTCCCATTTGTCCTTTGAGCTGAGGCGCTTCTCGAATTCTTCGCGCGTGGGCACCTTTGCGTAGTCAAGGTCCACTTCCGCGTAAGCCATCCGCAGAGGGCCGCTCACGTTGCGCGGTGCGACGGTGAGCGCAGTCTCGACGCCGTTGGCCAGTGCGCGTCCGTGTTGCTGGCACCAGTCGAGCGTGCGGCGCGGATAGGGATTCTGGTCTCCGCCGCAGCCCATCATGAACATCGCCACCGCGCCGGGATGCTCTGCCTGCACGAACTCCTGCGCGTAACCGGCGTAGTCGGCGTTCCACTGGTAGAGCGCGAGCGAGGTGTTGTGGCAAGCGTAGCCGAAAAGCACCGCGCGCAATTTGCCCGCGGCATCGGTGACCCGCAGCACAGGTACGTCGTGATCGACGGGGCCGTCCGGATACGGGCTGTTCTGGTAGCCATTCGCCGCGGGCAGGCGGCGGTTCATTGCGAAACCGGCGCGCGCGTGGGTGTAGCCGAGTTTGGCCGGCTCCAGTTTCGTCAGCGCCTCGCCGATGAGCTTGAAAAGCTTTTCCTCCAACTGCTGCCCATAAACCTCGCCGGCTTTTGTCGGATTGAACTCGCCCTCGTCCGCCGGTCCGCGCCCGACACGAAACTCCGGCCCGCTGTGGGTGTGTGAGGCGTTCAACAGCAGACCTTCGGGCGGCAGCTTGAAGGCCGCGGCGCAGCGCTTCTCCAGATTCTTGCGCAGCGTGCGCGGCACGCCGATGAGATCGAGCGTGACCATCACGAGCCGCGCGCCACGTTCGTCTTCAATGGCAAGCGTCTTGCCGTAAAGCTCGGTTTCCTTGCCGTCGGCGGGTTTGGTGCGCGACGCGTAGCCGGCCATCCAGATGTTCGTTTGCGGCGTGATAAGAGCGGTGGCGACGCCGGCTTTCCAGGCGAGCTGCGCCGGTGGCGCGGATTTCTTTTCGGCGGCGGATGTGACGCCAGCGACGAGCGAGGCAACCAGAAGGCAGAGTTGGATTTTCATCGGAGACAGGGGATGGACGTGGGGCGTGGATGGTTCATTCGGTGTGTCGCTTGGCTTTCGAGCGGCCGCCCTTCCAGATGTCGTATTGCGGGTCGGCATACTTAGCGAAGAAATCATCGAGCCGCTTGGCGAGTTCGGCGCGCTTGGCTTCGGTGCGGGGCTGGCCGTAGAGGTTGAAGCGTTCGCGCGGATCGGACTTCATGTCGTAAAGCTCGAAGGGGCCGTTGGGAAAGCGCGCGACGTATTTCCAGTCGTCGGTGCGGACGGCGCGCGTGGTTTCCATCTCGTAAAACATCACGTTGTCCCACACGAGCTTTTCGCCGCGTAGCGCCGCGGAGAGATCACGGCCGGGCGACTTCGGTTTCGTGGAAAGCTTGTCGGCGAGGCCGATATAGCCGAGGACGCTCGGCATGAAGTCGTAGTTGCTCACGATGAAATCATTCGTGCGGCCCGCCGGAATCTTGCCGGGTTGCCGGAAGATGAGCGGGATTTGCATCATCAACTCGTGCGCGCCCGTCGGGCGGAAATGATCGCCCATGCCCCACATGCCGTTCTGCCCGCCCATCCAGCCCTGGTCCGAGGCATAGACCACGAGGGTGTTGTCATCGAGGCCGAGGCGTTTGAGCGCGGCCATCACGTCGCCCACGCCGTCGTCCACGCCGCTGACTTCGCAGGCGACGCGCTCCATCGCGACCTGCTGGTTGTGGAACTGCTTGTTCGCGTTCTGCCACGGGTGCATCGCATCCACGGGGAAGCTTTTGAAGTTCTTGCCGCGATAGTATTCGGCATGACGGTTCTTCGACGGGTTCAACATCAGGTTGCCGAGCGCGTAGGGACCGTTGTAGGCGAGGTAGAGGAAGAATGGTCGCTCCTTGTTCTGCTCGATGAACTTTATCCCATTGCGCGTCCACAGGTCCGTCGTGTAGCCCGCCTCTTTGCGCACCTTGCCATCTTCGATGATTTCCTGGTCGTAAAACTCCTTGGTGTGACCGTCCGGTTTGGTGATCCAGAAGCTGAAGCCCTCCGAGGGCTTGAGATTGTCTCCCAGATGCCACTTGCCGCTGAGTCCGCAGACGTAGTCCGCGTCGCGCAGCACTTCGCCGAGCGACGTGAACTCTTTCAGTGTGTTGTACGCCTCCGGCCCCATCATGAATTTCGGATCGAGAAACGAATGCACGCCGTGCTGCGACGGAATCAGCCCGGTGAGAAATGTCGCGCGCGTGGGCGAGCACACCGGGTTGCTGCTCAGTGCGCGCGTGAAGCGGATGCCTTCGGCGGCGAGTTTGTCGATGTTGGGCGTGCGGATGTCGGGATTGCCGTAACAGCCGAGTGTCCACGCCCCCTGGTTGTCGGTGAGAATGAAGACGAGGTTGGGGCGGCGCTCGGCAGCAAAGCCGCAGAGACACAAGCCGACGAGCAAAAGAGTCATCGCTAGCCGTTGCGCGAGCCGGGACATGCCTGAAGCAAACCGCCCCGGTCGCGCTGGCGCAAGTCTGGTTGCGACCGGGAGGCGTACCGGACGCTTGCTTCCGGCGAAACCTCGTGATGGGATCGCGCGCGACGGGCCGGGCAGGCGACGCGTGCGCTCGCGCGAGGCGTGATCTGCCCGATCGCCGGAAGAGCCGTGAACGAATCAGCGTTTCGCGTTCGGGAAGGAAACCAGAATGAAAATGAAATTACGCATCAGCCTTGCAGCGCTCGCCTTTGGATGGATGGCGACGTTGCCGGCGTCGTCAGCCACGTTGACGATCGCGCCCACGACCACGAACAATGCCTACGCGGGCAATCTCAGTCTGCTCATTGGCGGGCTGACCAGCGGCCAGACCGTTGCGGTTGCGAGGTATCTCGACCTGAACACCAACGGGGTCGTTGACGCCGCCGATCCGCTCGTGCAGGGCTTCTCGATTCGCGACGGGCAGTTGCACCAGGTCGGCGGCGCCACCAACTACAATCGCCCACGCGATCTGGACGGTTTGATCAACTCAAACATCTCGACGGCCTTGAGCCAGTTGGACACCAACAACACCGACCACATCATTGGCCGGTACCTCTTCCGGGTTCTGGACTCCAACGGCGCGGTGCTGGCGACGAGCACATACACGATCACCAACTTTCCCTACTCGCAAATGGTCACCGGCCTGGTAAAGAGCGTGACCAACGTGCCCAATGCGGGCGTGGCGCTGTTGCAGCAGAGCCTTTCGGGCAACACCCACTTTATCGCGGGTGCCATTGCCAACAACGCCGGTGCATACGCCATCAAGGCCGCCACGAACACCTATCTGTTGGTGGGCATTCACAACGGCTATGTGGCCGACTTCAGCACTGCACCGCTCGTAACGCTGGGCGCGGGCCAGACGATCAATACCAACGTCACGCTGATCGCCGCCACCAACCGGACGATCTCCGGCCGCCTCGTCGAAGCGGGCAACACCAATCAAGGTCTCGCCGGCGTGCAGTTGTTCATCCAGTCCACCAACAACCTGTTCACCATCGCGTGGACCGACACCAACGGAAATTTTTCCGTGCCCGTTACACCGAGCGCATGGGAGATCGAGCCGGACGATTCCAGCGTGACGCTGAAGGGTTATGTCGCCCTTGAGGGTCAACTCAGGCCGAAGGTCGATACGACTTCGAGCAATGCCACCGGTATCCTCATCGCCCTGCCGAAAGTCGTGTCGATGTTCTACGGCACGGTCAGGGACAACCTCGGCAACGTCGTGCCCGGCATTGAAATATCCGGCGACACGGACACCGGCTACCGCTCGCGTGGTTTCACGGATGTGAATGGCGTTTACGCAGTCGCGGTGACGGCCACGAACTGGTTCGTAAACCCCGGCAGCGACGCACTCGCCGACAAAGGCTACATCGGCGCCTCGGGGACGAACTACACTTTCGGCCAGAACGAGTCTATCCGCGTGGATTTCACCATCGTCGCCGCTCCCTATACGATTACCGGCTCGGTCAAGGACACCAACAGCAACCCGCTCGTCGACGTCAACGTCTCCGCGAACGCGAACATCAACGGAACCAACTACAATGCGAATGCGAACACCGACGACAACGGCAACTTTACGCTGCGCGTGGCCGGTGGCACGTGGAACATCAATCTGGCGTGTGGTGATCTGGGGTCGATGGGTTTCGATTGCAGCACCAACCAGACGGTCACCACGCCGCCTAACCGTTCGAACGTCAACTTCGTCGTCGGACCGATCCAGCCGCTCCAGATCACGACCACGTCGCTGCCCGACGCGACGGTGGGCAACTTTTACAGCCAGTTCCTCAACGCCTCCGGCGGTGTGCAGTTTTACAACTGGACGATCTCTTCCGGTTCGCTGCCGGGTGGGCTTACGCTCAATTCGTTCAGCGGAGAAATCTCCGGCATGCCCGGTGCCCCCGGCTCCAACAGCTTCACTGTCACGGTCACCGATCAACGCGGCAGCAATGCCACGAAAAATCTCTCGATCAAGGTCCAGCCCTCCGGCCCGCTGCAAATTCTCACGACGATGCTGCCCGATGGTGTGCAGTCCTGCTCCTACCCCTCGGCTCAACTCGAAGCCACTGGCGGCGCGCCACCGTACTCGTGGGGACTGGCGTTCGGCTCCGCGCAGCTGCCCGCGGGACTGATGCTCGCCAACGACGGGACGGTTTTTGGAATTCCAACGACCAACGGCTTCTTCAGCTTTGTCGCGCGCGCGAGTGACTCCTTCGGCGCATCCAACACGGCCACGGTATCGATCAACATCAACCCCCGCGTGCAGGTGGACACCACCTCGCTGCCCGATGGCACTTCGGGAACTGCTTACTTCGCAAACCTCAGCGCCAGTGGCGGCGCACCGCCACAAACGTGGTCGATCGTTTCCAACTCGCTGCCGCCAAACCTGCTGCTCAACACCAACACCGGCGCGATCTCCGGCACGCCAATTACGCCGGGCACCTACAACTTCACCGTGCGCGTTGCTGACACGTGCTCGGCTGTCACTCGCGCGTTGTCGATCACGATTTACGCGCCGCTGCAGATCACCACCACGACGTTGCCGTTCGCGTTCGTCAACGTGCCCTACAGCGCGCAACTCCAGGCCACGGGCGGACTGATGCCCTTCGACTGGATGTTGGATTCCGGTTCCGCAGGATTGCCGGCCGGACTGACGATCTCGACAGGTGGCTTGATTGCCGGCACGCCGGCAATCGCCGGGACGAACAATTTCATCGTTGACGTCACTGACTTTGAGGGGCAGATGGCGATGCACAGC
>DATDFH010000152.1:0-5764 GCA_036522715.1 Verrucomicrobiia bacterium | reverse complement strand
ATGTTCAACGGCGTCGACGAGGCAGGCGAGGGCACAAAGATTTCCTCCGTGCCGAACGCGATGGTGCTGCTGTTCCCGGTCATCGATACCTCGAAGGAAGGCTACGGCAACGCGAAGTGCGGAGCGGAGTGGGAGAAGATTTCACCAGCTCACCAGGTGAAGCCCGGCCTGCCGCCAACGATCACGTTCCACGGCACAGGCGACACGACCTGCCCCTTCAAGGGCGCGAAGATTTTTCACGAGGCGATGCTCAAGGCCGGCAACCGCTCCGAGTTGGTCGTGAACGAGGGCGGCCGGCACGGCTACCTGATGTTCGATCGCGCGCTCTACGAAGAGACGATGCAGAAGACGGAGGAGTTTTTGCGCGGGATCGGCTTGCTCGAAGCGAAACGCTGACGAGCGGGCTTGACCCGGGAGGCCATTCGCCGGTTTCATTCCGGTGTGAAATCCTCCTTCAAACTCATGTTCGTCGCGGCGTCGCTCGCCGCCCTTTCTCTTTCCGCCCTCGCGGCTGACCCGCACGACCAGTCCGGCGTGCCGCTTGAGCAGGACTCGCCCGATCCGAAGCTTGCCAAGATCATCCTTCTCGCCAGCGGGCCGAGCAGCAAACCGATGGCGCACGAATACTTCGCCGGCTGCGCGCTCTTGATGAACTGGCTCAAGGAGCAACCCGGTGTGTGGCCGGTGATGGCGCGCGACTGGCCGAAGAACGAAGCGGTGCTCAAGGGCGCGAAGGCCATCGTGTATTACGGCGACGGCGGCGGCAAACAGCCGTTCCTCAGCGCCGAGCACTGGGCCGTGTTCAGCAAAATGATGGAATCCGGCGCGGGGTTTGTGCTGCTGCATCAAGCGGTGGATTTTCCCGCGGACGCGAACGCTGCGAAGATCAAGGGCTGGCTCGGCGCCGTCTTCCATAGCGACATCGGCAATCGCGGGCATTGGGACATGGACTTGAAAACGGTCGGCAAACATCCGGTGCTTAACGGTGTGAGTTCCTTCGCTGCGCCCGGCGATGGCTGGTTGTTCAACCTGCACTTCGCGGAAAAGGGATTTACGCCGTTGCTCGTCGGCGCCGTGCCCGACAAATCGCGCACCACTGCCGACGCGAAGGCGCACGCCGGCCGCGACGAGGTGATCGCGTGGGCGTTCCAGCGCCCGAACGGCGGGCGCGGCTTCGGCTTCACCGGCGCTGACCTGCACAAGAGTTGGAGTTACGAGAGCCAGCGGCGGATCGTAGTCAACGGCATTCTCTGGTCCGCCGGTCTCGAAGTTCCCGCAGGCGGCGCGAAGATGGATTTCAACGATGCCGACTTGAATCGCAACCTCGACAAGAAGGACAAGCCGGCGGCGAAGACCACGAAAACCACCAAGGCGAAGAAGCCCGCTGCGAAGGAGTAGCGCCCGGCGCGGTGGGCCGCCCGCAATTCACTTGGAAATTTCCGCAAGTTCATCAATCGTTGCGCCATGAAACAGCCTAAGGCAGGAGCACCCGCACCGTCGGACAAGGTCGAACGCCCGTCCGCGGAGAAGGCGCCACCGGGCCTCACGCATCCGGTGATCATCTATCCGTATCAGCAGCCGCAGGACTACGCCGACTTGGAGGAGCTCTATGGAATGGTCGAGCGATTCTCGTCAGACGGTGGCCGCTACGCGCGGCCGATCACGGTGATCGATCGCAAGACTTCCAACCGTAAAACCGGCGACCAGCGCTTCGCGAATTTTCGCAACGATACCGTCGCGCGCACGTCCGACATTCTCGACGCGTGGTGTGTCGATACCTGCCAGATGTGGTATGCGGGATTGGGCATGGCTTACGAGCGCGGGAAGCCCGGCGACGTTTACTGGTTGATCCCGGGCGACTTCAATTATGGCAGCGCCGTCGGGCGCGAAGTCGTCGGCCGCTTGCACGACCTCCCCGAGATTTGCATCGAGTTGAAACAGGACGTGTGCATCGGCGAGATCGCCACCAGCCACGCGCACCCCAAGCACTTGATCGACACCTACGGCACCTTTGCTCTGCTTTACAACTGGTTCCCTGACGAGGCGCGCCAGATCCGCGAATACACCGAGCGTCCGCGCTCCGAGTTCTTCGCGATCCGTCACGAGTTCCTCGGCGAAATGCTGAACCGCCGCTGGTATGCCTACGAGCAGACGGTGGTGATCCTCCTGCACGCCGTGCAGAATCAGAAGCGCATCAGCCGGTTCTTTGTGGGTAACATTTCCGACCTCCCCGAGGGCCGCGAGAGTTTCGCCTCCGCCCTCCAGCAGGTCGAGCGCACCGAGCGCGTTCTCCGCACGATGTGGCGTGAACGTCACGAGGGCAAAGCCGGGTGGAGCCAGCAGTACCGGCAACTCGAAGCGCAATCCGCGCAAATCCGTCATACCGCCATGACGTTGTTGGAAAACCTGTTGAGCTGAACCCGCGATGAATTCGATGCACCAAAGGCGGCCCGGACAGCACGTCAACGTGCGGGGCGTAAATTTCATTTGCAACGCGCCGCAGGCCCAGTACGTCAGCCTCGTGGGCGACTTCAACCGCTGGAGTCCGCGGGCCAATCCCCTCCAGCGCCAGCCCGACGGCGCGTGGCTCATCCGCGTGGACCTGCGCCACGGCCACCACCGTTACGCGTTCCTCGTGGATGAGGTCGTGACCCTCGATCCCCACGCGATGGGCGTCACCCGCGACGACCGCGGCGAGCGCGTCTCGCTCATTGCGGTGAGTTGACAATTTCCCCGCCCGACTTTTTCCTGACAGCGCATGGCTGCGAAAGATCCACGCATTGACGCCTACATCGGCAGGTCCGCGGACTTCGCGAAGCCAATCCTGAAGCACCTGCGCAAGCTGGTCCACGCGGCGTGCCCGGACGTGGAGGAGACGATGAAGTGGAGCTTCCCGCACTTCGATCACAACGGGATCATGTACAGCATGGCGGCGTTCAAGCAGCACTGCGTCTTCGGCTTTTGGAAGGGCAGGTTGATTTTTGGAAAGACGGGCTCGGAAGACGAGGCAATGGGGCATTTCGGCCGGATCACGAGCCTGGCGGATTTGCCGGCCGACAAGGTGTTGATCGGTTACATCAAGAAAGCCGCACAGCTCAATGAAGCTGGCGTGAAGTTGCCAGGGCGGCCGATGTCGAAGAAGAAGCGACTCGTTGTTCCCGCTTACCTCACGGCGGCCCTGAAGAAGGACAAAAAGGCGCTCGCGACGTTCGAGGGTTTCAGCTACACGAACAAAAAGGAGTATGTAGTGTGGCTCACCGAAGCCAAACGCGAAGAGACTCGCCAGCAGCGACTCGCGACGGCGATTGAATGGATGGCAGAGGGGAAACCAAGAAATTGGAAATACATGTGATCCGAGTCGCGCGTGAGAGCGGGCCGCTTCCGGCTGCGCTGCGGATTTCGCGAGCGCCTTCGATGAATGTCACCTTCTTCAAATCTGCGTCTGAGTTCCACACATGGCTCGAGGCGAACCATGACCGGTCGACGGAGTTGTGGGTCGGTTTCTACAAGAAGGATTCCGGCAGGGCGGGCATCACCTACGCCGAGGCGGTGGATGAGGCGCTCTGCTTCGGCTGGATTGACGGCCTCAAAAAGCGCGTGGACGCAGTCAGCTACATGCACCGGTTCACGCCGCGCAGGCCACGGAGCAACTGGAGCCTGGGCAATATTCGGCGCGTTGAAAAATTGACACGGCTCGGACGGATGACGCCCGCCGGACTGAAGGCGTTCGCGGCGCGCGATCCGAGGAGATCGGGCGTTTACTCGTTCGAGAATGCGGCGCGGCGTCTCGATGCGGCAAGGGAGCGAAGATTCCGCGCAAATCGAACAGCGTGGGAGTTTTTCCGCGCGCAGCCACCCGGCTATCAGCGCACCGCGACCTTTTGGGTGATGAGCGCCAAACGCGAGGACACACGGTGGAGCCGACTGTCCCGCCTGATGAACGATTCGGAGAAAGGATTGAGGCTCGGGATCATCGCCGGCACGACGAAGGGGACGGCGCCAAAGAAACCCTAGGCCGACGCCGTGAGGGGCTCCATCGCTTTTCCCGAGATTGAATGAGTCTTGTTACCTCGACGCGTGCCGCTCAGAGATTCTTGAACCATCCGAGCCGCGCGGGCGCGGTGTTGATGTTGATCTGTTTGGTTTCGAGGTAGGCGTCCAGACCCCACGGACCGAGTTCGCGGCCGGTGCCGCTTTGCTTGTAGCCACCCCACGGGGCTTCGTTGAAGGTCGGATGGTAGGTGTTCAACCACGTGATGCCGGCGCGCATTTTCTTGAGCACACGCAGGCCCTTCGCCGTATCGCAAGTGAATACTCCGCCAGCGAGGCCGTAGATGGTGTGGTTCGCCAGCGCCACGGCGTGCTCCTCACTATCGAAAAGTTGCACGGCCAGGACCGGGCCGAAAATTTCCTCCTGCACGATGCGCATGTCAGGGCGCGTGTCCACGAAGACGGTGGGCGCGACGAAATTTCCGTCGGCGAGCTTGCCGTCGGTGAGTTGTTTGCCACCGCAGAGCAGTTCGGCCTTCTCCTGTTTGCCGATGTCGATGTAGTCGAGCACACGCTTCATGTGCGCGCGCGTGATCAGCGGGCCCATCTCGGTGTCCGGCTCCATGCCGTCGCCGACGACGATCTTGTTGCAGGCGGTGGCGAGGCGCGGGAGGAACTTGTCGGCAATCGTGCGTTCAAGGATCAGGCGCGAGCCGGCGCTGCACACTTCGCCCTGACCGGCGAAGATGCCGAACATGGCAAACTCCAACGCCACTTCAGGATCGGCATCGGCGAAGATGATGTTCGGACTCTTGCCGCCGAGTTCGAGCGTGAGCTTCTTCATGTTTGTCGCCGCGTCCTGCATGATGCTGCGGCCGGTGACCGTGCCGCCGGTGAAGGCGACCTTGTCCACGAGCGGGCTGGCGGCGAGCGCGTGGCCTACCGTTGCCCCGGGGCCGAGAACTAGTTGTGCGCTGCCGGGCGGGAAGCCGGCCTCGGCGATCAACTCGAAAAGCCGGATGGCGCTCAACGGCGTCGTCTCGGCGGGCTTGAGGATGCAACAGTTTCCCGCGCCCAGACCGGGCGCAAGTTTCCACGCGGCCATCAGGAGCGGGTAATTCCAAGGGATGATCTGTGCGCACACGCCGATGGGTTCGCGCACGACCATCGCGGTGATCGTGGGATCGGGCACGTCGTAAGTCTGCCCGAGCGGCTTGGTGATCAGGCCGGCGTAGTAGCGGAAACAGTTGGCGCAATCGGCCGCGTCGAACTTCGCCTCGCGCAGCGGCTTGCCGTTGTTGAGCGTGTCGAGGCGCGCGAGTTCCTCGGCGTTCTTGTCGATCAGATCGGCGAGCTTGAAGATCAGCGCCGCGCGTTCCTGCGCGCGCGAGTTGCCCCACTGTCCCTCGTCGAACGTCTTGCGCGCGGCGGCCACGGCGCGCTCGGCGTCGCGCCCGTTGCCTTCGGGTACGGTGGCGATGACGCGGTTGTTCGCGGGGTTCAATATGTCACGCGTGCCGCCGTCGAGTGCCGCGGTGAATTCGCCATTGATGAACATGCCATTCGGTTTCATAGGCAGGCTTGGTTGCTCCACCATAGCCCAACCGGGGAGAATTACAGGCATCGAAGCGCCGCCTGCGATGCAATCAAGGCCGACCCCCGCCTGACCGGGGGCGACCTCGGTGATGTGGGGGTCATCGGTGACGGTGCGGGGGTCGTCGGTGACGGCATGGGGGTCGTCGGTGGCGGCATGGGGGTCGTCGGTGGCGGCGTG
>DATDFH010000151.1:0-3045 GCA_036522715.1 Verrucomicrobiia bacterium | reverse complement strand
AGTTCCCAAGGAGCGCCAGCTTTCGGGCGGACGAGTTTCAAGTTGCCGTCGCGCAGGCCAAAGGCGGCGCCGTAATTGAACGCGAGCCGCTCGTGCGGTGACTTCGCCGCGCCGGTCAATGCGGGCAACGGATCGCGTCCGTCGAGCACGCGATCCTTCGGCAGCGGCAAACCGGCGGCGGCGAGGCAGAGCGGCAGCACGTCGAGGTGCGAGAGCATTTCCTTCGAGGCGGTGCCGGCCCTGATTCTGCCCGGCCAACGGAAGATTGCCGGCACGCGCAGGCCGCCTTCATACACCGATGGTGCGCCGTCGCGGAACGGCCCGTTGGATGCAACGCTCAAACCTTGCGTCGGACGCAGGATGGCGCCCATGTCGGAAATGAAGATGACCAGCGTATTTTCGCGCAGACCTTTTTTGTCGAGCGCATCGAGCACGCGACCGATCCCGTCGTCGAGCGCGGTGAGCAGCGCGAGGTAACGGTGCTTCTCCGCGTGGTCGGTGGCGGACCAACCGTAGCGTTCGAGATATTTGTCCGGCACGTGCCACTCCGGGGTTTCGCCGGGGGCGGTGTTCACCGTGCTGACAAAGTGCGGCGCGTTGAAGGGCAGATAGACGAACCACGGATTCGCCGCACTCCGCCGGATGAACTCGCACGCGGCATCGGCGAAGATGTCCGTGCTGTAGCCTTCGACGTGATGCAGTTCGGTGCCGCGGAACATGTCGTATTCGCCGTGATTGGTGTGCTTGAAGTAGTGGATGTTGCCCGAGCGGAAGCCGAGAAACTCGTCGAAGCCGCGCTCAGTCGGCCGGCTGCCGGGCGCAAAGCCGATGTTCCATTTGCCGAAACACGCCGTCGCGTAGCCGGCGTCCTTGAGATACTGCGGCAGGATACGCTCGCGGTGCGGCAGGCCGATGCCTGTCCAGTTCTCGGTTGTGACGAGCTGGTGCGCGAGTCCGTTGCGCAGCGGATACCGGCCCGTGAGAATCGCGCCGCGCGAGGGCGTGCAACTCGACGTGACGACGTAGAAATCCGTGCAGCGGACTCCTTCGCGTGCAAGCTGGTCGAGCCGCGGCGATTTGATTTCCCTGTTCCCGTAACAGCCGAGGTCGCCGTAACCGAGGTTGTCGGCGTAGATCAGCAGGATGTTCGGCGGCGAAGCGGCAAAGGATCGGCCGCAAAGTGCGCAAAGAAGCGCTACGAGAAAACCGGGAAGCGAACTGGCCTTCCGCGTCTTCATTTCGCATTGAACTCCCATCGCTGCGGCTTCGTGCCCTTGGCCGCGAGTTCCACCCAATCCAACTCCAGCGGTTGCGCGCTCGCGGGGAGGTAGAGCCGCGTGGTGCCGAGCAATCCTTGCGCGGGGACTTCGACGGAAAGTTCCTGCCACTCGCCTGCGGCAACAAAGAACGGGACCGATTTAGGTTCGGCTCCAGCGGCTGCGTCGCCGAGCCACTCGACTTTGCCCGCACCACCAGCGGCGCTGCGGACGCGCAACTTCACGACGACCGGGCCAGCCGTGCGGCCCATCGCGTGTCCGAGGAAGGCGGCGCCGGCTTTGCCCTTGCCGGTCATCGTGAGCACGCCGTCCTTCACGACGGCCTCACATTGGCGCGCCTTCCAGCCTTCGAGCGGGTCGTTGGCATTCGCGAGGGCTTTCGGATTCGCAGGCTTTGCGGTGGTTGGTTTATAGGCGGGATTCGGGCGCGGATACGTCGCGCCGGTGTCGGCGAGGAAACCGTCAATCAGCGCATCGAGTTCCTTCACGCGTGCGGATTGATTGGCGGCAAGATTCTTCGTTTCGCTCAAATCGTCGCGCAGGTTGTAAAGTTCGAAGCGGACGTCGTCGCCGAACTGGTTGCCGAACCAGCGGATCAGTTTCCAATCACCCGAGCGCACCCACACGCCGCCGGCTTTGCCGGGACTGCGACCGTGCGGGAAATAATTGAAGAACGCCTTCCGCTCCAGCGCTCCCTCGCCGCGCAACACGCGCGCGTAACTCGCGCCGTCCATCCTCTGCTGCTGCGGTTTCGCGATGCTGAGCAGATCGAGCAGCGTCGAGTACAGATCAATGTGCCCGACCACCGCGTCGCTCGTGGTGCCGGGCTTGATGTGGCCGGGCCACGCCCACATGAGCGGGACGCGGCAGCCGCCTTCGTAGAGCGTGCCCTTGCCGTCGCGGAGTGGCGTGTTGATCGTCGGAGGCTGGTTGCCAGCCCACCTTTGCCACTCGGTCATGAACGCGTCCTTGCCCTTGCGCCTCTCGGCTTTGGCGTCCTCGGCTGTGTTGCTGTGCGAGTTGCCGCCGTTGTCGGAGTTGAAGACGATGATCGTGTTGTCCGCGAGTCCCTGCTTTTCCAAAGCATCGAGGATGCGGGCGAAACATTCGTCCACGCTCTTGAGCATCGAGGCCATGATGGGATTGCCCTGCACGCCGCGGGGGTCCTGCTTGCCGACAAACTGCTGCGTGTAATTCGTCTTGTGCCCCCACGGCCCGTGGACGCCGTAGTTCCAGAGGTTCAGGAAAAACGGGCGGCCGTTGCTCTCGTTGATGAACTTCACCGCTTCATCAGCGAGCCGGTCCACGATGTATTCGCCCGGCGGGCCGTCGGTGATGGTGCCGACGCGCGACTTGCCCTTCGGCTCGCCGGTAGTCTTCACGCCGTAGGGTGAAAAATATTCGCCCGGCGGACCGGGATCGGGATGGCAGTGAAACGCCACGTCGAAACCCTGCTGCTCCGGCCAGTGCGGCCGCGTGAGGCCGAGGTGCCACTTGCCGATGTGCGCCGTTTGATAGCCCGCGTCGCGCAACGCCTCCGCCAGCGTGTATTCGGACGGCTCCATGTAGTTCTTGCTCTCGGGCGTGAGCATCGGCTGGTTCGGCCCGGCGGTAGCTGGCAGAAACTTGTAGCCGGGCGGCTGCGGCGGCTGATGCCCCGTGGCGCTCGTGATGCCGTGGCGCGCGGAATATTTTCCCGTGAGCAGACTGCACCGCGTCGGTGAGCAGAGCGGTTGCGCGTAGGCGTCCGTGAAGCGCATCGCTCGCG
>DATDFH010000150.1:0-5614 GCA_036522715.1 Verrucomicrobiia bacterium | reverse complement strand
AGAATTCCGTGGCCGCCGAGGCAAGGAGGCGGACTTCGATCCCCGCCACTGGCTCGTCCCGCCCGCTTGCGTCGGCAGCGGCGAAGTCTTCGCAGACGACGCCATACCAGAGCGGCGCGTCGCTCGTGTCGCGGTTGCTGGCGTTCCCGCCGTGAATGGTGTTCGGCAATGTGCCGTCCGCTTCGAATCGCCCGAAGACCTTCAGCAACTGCAACACATCCTCGTGCATTCCCGCGGCAAGCAGGCCACGCGCGCAGATGAGCGAGTCGCGGCCCCAGTCGAGGAACCACGGATAGCCGGCAATGACCGTCTTGCCATCGTCGCGGCGCACGACGAAGGCGCGGCAGGCGCGCGTGAGTTGCGCCGCGAACGGATCGTCAATGGGGATGGCCGATGGCAAATGGCAAATGGCTGAGGCCGGAGCGGTCGGTGGTTGAACGTTTGCCATTGGCCATTGGCCATCGGCCATCTCCGCCGCCAGGGCGAGCTTGACGCCCTTGCCCTTCGTCAACGGAATCTCAAACCATCCGGGGCTGAACGCATCGCCTTCGCCCGTTTGCCCGCGCGACGCCTCGACCGGATGCGTGGAGTGCGACCACTCCTCTTCGTGGTGATAAACGCCTGCGTCAGCGAAAACACGAAGCTGGCGGTCGGCCGCGGGTGCGAACTCAAAGCCGACCGCGACATTCGCAGCAGCCGACGCGAGGCGGCTCTCGCTTGCTGCGCTTCCAGAGTGAGCCTCCTCACGTCGGCTCCTGCCGTCGGAAGAGAGCGGCCCGCTGTGCGTGCGGAAATGATGTTCGGCGCCGTCATTGCGCTGCGTCTCGCTGTGGAAATTCCGATCCTCGATGTCCACCCGAACGATCAAGCGCACGTCGCATTCGGGAGGCAGTTCGCGTCCGGTCGGTGGCGGCGCGTCGGGGCGCCCAAGGCGGAACACGGTCGTGTTCTTTCCGGCCAGCATGTCGGCGGTGATTTCAATCAGCACACTTCGGCCATCGCCGGCATTCGCCACAAAGCTCCAGCGCGCAGGCGGGCCGGGCGAGAAAGCGACGAGGTTGTTCGCGTTGAGCGGCGAGGTGAAACCGTCCGCACTGCACCAAACGCGCAGCCGCTTCACGAAAACGTGGCGGTCCACGGGCAACGACGGGTGGAGATTCGCACCGAGCGCACAGTCGTATTTGCTGCGAATGGAACCGAAGTCCACGCCCAGCCGAGCCATGCCACCGATGCCGTTCGTGAGCAGCACGAGTGAATTCTCCAACGCGCTGACCGTGTCGGGTGAACCTGCAGAGAGCGCAGAGACGTCTGGCAGCGGCGTCAGAAAGCGAATCGTGCCGCTCACTGACTTCGGTTCGGAGTCGTACCGCTCCATCGTCAACTCGGCATCGCCCGTGAAATCCTGCGGCGCGAAGCTGGCAATGTGGCCGCCAGAAACTTGCAGCGATTCGGCGTGGCGGAGCTTGCCATCGGGATGCTTGAGCGCCACGCGAAACGGCGCGAGGTCACGAACGAGCAGCCAGTGTTGCGGCGGCGCGAGCAGGATGCGCGTCCGATCCGCGAGCGACCAGGTGACGACGGGAGAATACTCATCGGACTCGGATGCCTGCCCGAGCGCGGACAGCAAGTCATCGGCGGCCGACAGACCGTCCGCGCTCCGGCGCGAGACCGCTGCGAGGAAGCGTTCGGGATTCTCACTTGCCCACTCGGCGAGTTGAAGCCAGTCGTAGTCGCCAATGGCCTCCGTCGGAATCAGCGCGGAGAGTTGCTGAACGGCCCACGCGGCCTGTGCGCGGCGCAGCCGGTAGAGTTCGCCGGAAAGTCCCGACGCCTTTGCGCTCGTGGACAGACAAAGCACTGCGGCCGGCGGAAGCTTGAGCGTCATCCCGCCGGTGGCGCTTTTTTGAAACTCGATTTCACTCTTGGCCACCGCGCGCGCCGCAAGCAAATCGACTTTGAACGGGGCGGCCTCGGCCGACGCCTTCGCGTCGAGCGCGAGCGATTGCGCCGCTTTCTCGTCAAGGTTGACGAGGACGAGCAGTGAATCTTTTCCGTCGGCCGAATCGCGGCGTATCGCGTAAACCGTCGCGCCGGGTTCACTGATGCGCGTCAGTTGAGCGCCGTCGAAGAAGCACGGATGCTCGGCAAGGAGCCGGTTCAGGCGCGCGAGTTCGGCGATGATATTCTCCTCCGCGCCCCAGTTGAGGCCGTTGGCCTGGTGGACGCGGATTTTTTCGTGCGCGAGCCACTCGACGCCGTTGGTGAAAGCGAACCCGCCACACACGCTGGTGAGCGCGCAGAGGCGGTTGCGCAAGAGCGACCACGCGCGACCATCGGGTTTGCTGGCGGCGAGGCGCGCGTTGTCGTGGGTCTCACTGTAATGGACCAGTACGCCGACGCGCGCGCTCTGCTTGTGGGCGTGGTCGAGGTAGCCCTGCACCTGCGGGCCGCTGAACTCCTGGAAGAGTTCGCTGTAGGCCCATTGCATCCCGCCGTCGCCGAGCAGATTTTCCGTGAGGTCCCACGCGCCGCCGAGGCCTTCGAGCAGGAAGAGCGTGTCGGGAAATTCCTCGCGAACGCGCGCGGTGATATATCGCCACGCGCGCATCGGCACCTTGTAACCGGCGTCGCAACGAAAGCCGTCCACGCCGCGGCGGCACCATTCGAGAAACACGTCGGCGAGATGATCCCACAATTCGACGTGCGTCTGCTCCAGTTCGACGAGGTCGCCCCAAGTCACGCCCCACGCGCCGGGGCTGACGAATTCGCACTGCGCATCGCGCACGAACCATTCGGGATGATTTTCCTGCAACGTGCTGCCCCAGCCGGTGTGGTTGATCGCGAGATCGATGAACAGCCGCGCGCCGCTCGCGTGCGTGGCGTAGGCGAGTTCGCGGAACTGGTCGAGGCCGGTCGTGGCGTTTTCGTGCTCAACGAGCGCGGGATCAATCGCGAGCAAATCCTGAGAGGCATACGGACTGCCGAAACGGCCCATGCGCGCGCGTGTCGTGGGCGTAGGGTTTATTGGAAGCAGGTGCAGGATGCGGCAGCCGAGCGCATCGACGATATGCGGCAACTGCTTCACGAGATCGCGCAGCTTGCCCGATGGCGGGATGACGGCGTGATCGAGACGGTCGAGATGATTGAGCCGCGCCTCGAAGCCGGGCCAGTCGGTGCTCGGCAGCGTGCGGTTCTCGCCGAACTGCCGGACGAATGCGCAGTAGATCGTGTTCGCAGTGCGATAACGGTCAGGATGCACCGTCACGCCAACGTCCGCGCCGTGCGGCCAGTGCTGCCGGCCATGCTCGTCCACCGCGTACGCTTTCGCGCGGAAGTAGCCAACCTCGGCGAGCGTGAGGTCGAGGAACCAACCTCCCTCGCCATCGGCTCGCATCGGCACGTCGTGCCACTGCGCGCCGGCGAGCGGGAGCTTCCGGAAATGGGAGTGGATGACCTGCGAACGCAGCCTCGCGGCGCGCCCGAGGTCGGTGCGGAACACCGCGCGCCAGCCGTTGGGCAGCGGCGCATCGGATCGCAGCGTGAACCGCAACCGGTCGCCGACGAACCGCAGGCATTTTTCCCCGGTGGCCGGGGACATTGAAAACGTCGCCATCGCTCAGCAAGACGCGCTGCAAGTCGCACACGCGCACTCGCCCGGGAGCATTAAGCGAAAAAAACTCCAAGTTCAAAGCTCAAAGCTCAAATGAATCTCCAAGCTCCAATGAAAAAACCTCAAGCAACGCTTGAGGCTTTGCCGAGGAATTCGGTGATGTCCTACTTCAGATACTCCGGCACGACCACCGCATCATCTTTCGGAAAATCCTTCGGCACTGAAATCGTTACCTTGCCTGTCGCCGTCCACTCGGTGCCGCGCTGGAGCGTCGTGGCGAAGGCGACGCATTTCATCGCTGTCACATCGTGGCCGAGCGTGGTGTGAAAGACGCGACCGGAGCCGTAATTCAGCGCCATGAGCATCGGCTCGTTCATGCCGGAGCCATACATCGCGGGGTTCGCGTAAGCCGTTCCGAGCACGGTGAGGTTTTCCGCCGGGCCGCGCAGGCGGTCGTAAAGTTCATCCTCCGCATGCATGAATTTCGCGGGCAGGCCCTGCGTGATCGGGTGGTTCGCCTCGCGCACCTCGACCAAGAACGGATGCCGCTTGCCATGACTTCCGCCGGGACCGAGCGACATGTCCTTGATGATCTTGCCCTCCCAATAGCGGACATACGGACCGTCCTTCTGGTTGCGCCCGCCCCAGCCGCCGATGCCGATCATTTCGTTGTAAGCCTTCCACTCGGGGAACGAATTGTCCGCCGCGTGCACCGACACGAAACCGCCGCCGCCCTTCACGTACGCTTCGAACGCCGCCTTCGTTTCGTCCGACCACGGCTCGCCGTTGTAGTTCGAGACAATGGCCTTGTAGTCGCCGAACTTCGGCTTGAACTCGCCCATCTTCCCGCTTTTGCCCGGCGGCGCGGTCGCCACCTCGACGTTGAACCGGCCCGAGTGCTCCAGAACCTTTTTCAGGATGGGCGTCGTCTGCTCCCACGCGTGATTGTTTTGGCCGTCAATGATGAGCACGCGGATTTTGTCCGCGCTGTCGGCGGCGTTGGAACAACTGGCGAAGAGCGGGAGAACGAACGCGGCGGCGAGGCCTCGAACGAAAGTGGAGCGTTTCATACGTGCTGAACTCTGCCGAGTCACGTGCCGGATTACGAGCAGACTTTTCACTCGCGCCGCCTGATCACAAACCCGCTGCCTTGATCGCCGAAAGAAGTTTTTCGAGGAGCAGGTTTGGCGCTGCGCCAGCGAGGAAGACTGCCGCCGCAAGCACGACGAGCGCGACGATGGTTGTCTTTTCCACCTTGAGCGGTTCTGCGCCCTCGGCCAACGGCGCGACGTAAGCCTGCTTGAGGACCTTGAGATAGTAGTAAAGCGACACCGCGCTCATCGCGATGGCGAGGATGACGAGCCAGAGGAGGCCGAGGCTTTGTTTGCCCGCGGCTGCGGCGGAAGTGAAGAGGTAGAACTTGCCGAAGAATCCGGCCAGCGGCGGGATGCCGGCGAGCGAGAGGATGAAGACCATCAGGCACAGCGCCACCAGCGGCGCGCGGCGGCTCAGGCCGGCGAAGTCCGCAAGCGAATCGCCGCCGCGCTCGGCCACGACGGCCACGACGCCAAACGCGCCCACGGTCGTCAGGGCGTAGGTGATGACGTAATAGACGAGTGAGGCGACGCCGGCTTGGCTGTCGGCCATCACACCTAGAAGCATGTAACCGGCGTGCGCGATGGCGGAGTAGGCAAGCAGGCGTCGGATGCTCTTCTGCGCAATGGCGGCGAGGTTGCCGAGGACGAGCGAGAGCGCGGCGACGAGCGCGATCACCGGCACCCAGCCGGGCATGTAAGCCTTCCATGCGCCACTGCCTTCCGCGCCGGCGAAACCAAGCATCATGACCTTGGCCAAGATGAAGAAGCTGGCGACCTTCGAACCGGACGCGATGAACGCCGCGCTCGGCGTCGGCGCGCCCTCGTAGGCATCCGGCGCCCACAGGTGGAACGGAACGGCGGCAACTTTGAAACCGAAGCCGATGACCGTCATAACGATTGCGACGAT
>DATDFH010000149.1:0-4028 GCA_036522715.1 Verrucomicrobiia bacterium | reverse complement strand
TGCCAACGCAAGCGGCGCGTGACTTTTCACCCGATCCGCGCAACTTTGAGCGGCCGCTGGGTTTTACTGTCCATCGGCTGAATGCGGGACCCCGTTGATCTGGATGCCGGGTTGATGCTGCGCGTGCAACGCGGCGACCTCGCGGCTTTTGAAGAGCTGGTGGAGAAACACCGCCAGCCCGTGATGAATTTCATCTGCCGCATCGTGCGCGACGCCAGTGAAGCCGAGGATATTGCGCAGGCGACCTTCGTGCAGGTATTCCGCTGCGCAGACCGTTACCAGGCCTCGGCGAAGTTCACCACGTGGCTCTTCACGATCGCGCGCAACCTTTGCCTCAATGAACTCCGCCGGCGCGCGCGCCACCCGGCCGAGTCGCTGTACTTCGCACCCACTGAGAACGAAGACGCTCCTCCAAAGCAGTTTCCCGACTACAAAGCCGCCGCGCCGCCCGATGAACTGTTGCACGCCGAACTGATCGAAAAAGTCGATGACGCCCTCGCAGCGCTGCCCGAAACCCAACGCACCGCGTTGCTGCTCTGTCGTGAAGGCGAGCTTTCCTACGACGAAATCGCCGGCGTGCTCGGCTGCTCGGTCTCGGCAACCAAGTCCATCATCCATCGCGGACGCGAGACGCTGAAGCGCGCGCTCAAGCCGTATCTGCGGACCGGCGCGTGGCGCGAGGATTGAACGCAACTTTGCAACGGCACAGGTTTTCAACCCGATGGCAGGCATGAACGAACGAGAATTCCAAAGGCTGATCGAAACCGCGCGGGCCCGCGCTCTCACGGCGGAGGAGCAGACACGGCTCGACGCGTGGCTGCTGGCGCATCCGGAGGCGCAATTCGAGTGGGATGAGGAACAGCACGTCAGCCGGTTGATCGGCGCGCTACCCGACGTGCCGATGTCGCCCAATTTCACCGCGCGTGTCGTTGCGGCCGTGGAGCACGGACAGCGGGCGCAGCCGCCCGTATTTTCATTCGCGGCCTGGTGGCGGCGTGCGTTGCCGATGCCTCGGCTCGCGATGGCGATTGTCACCGTTGCCGTCATCGGCGTCAGCCTGTGGCAATACCATGTGCACGAGCGGCAAAATGTGGCCGCGAGCGTGCAGGCGCTCTCCGCGGTCGCGGCGGTGCCGAGCGTGGATGTATTGAAGGACTTCGACGCGATCCGCCGGCTCGGCCAGTTGCCCGCGTCGGGTGACGACGAGGTGCTTGCCGCATTGCAATGAACTGAATGGGTATGCGCTCACTGATTTCAATCCTCGTGCCCGGTCTGCTCGTCGCGGTGTCAGCCGTCGCTGCGCCACCGGGACCGGCCGGTGGCACCGTGAAGGACAACCAGCGGCTGGTCTCCGGCGCATTGCAATCGCCCGTGCAGACCTTCCGCGATCTGCTCGCGAAGTCCGCGGCCGAGCGCGAAGAGGTGCTTGTGACCAAGCCGGCGCACTACCGGAAATATCTCGCGGATAAACTCGCCGAATACGAGGCGCTCGCGCCCGACCAGCGTGAATTGCGCCTGCGCATGTTGCAGCTCAAGTGGCATCTCCTCCCGCTGCTCCACCTGCCGTCCGTTGAACGCGCCGCACAACTCGCCCGCCTGACCGAGGACGACCGCAAGCTCGTCACCGAGCGCCTCGACGAATGGGACAAGCTCCCGCCCGCCGCGCAGAAGGACCTGCTCGACAACCAATACACCATCGACTACTTCGCGCGCCTCGCCGCCAGCCCGCCCGGACAGCGGTTGGCGTTGCTCGACCGCCTCAGCCCCGAGCATCGCGCGCGGCTGGAGGGGGACTTCGCGCGGCTCAATGCACTTCCGGCCGACCAGCGCGACCGCATCTACCGGAACTTCACGCAGTTCTTCGAGTTGAATGAACGCGAACAGGAGAAAATTCTCGCCGCGCTGCCGCAGAGCGCCCGCGGTGAAATGCAGAAGACGGTTGGCGCCCTCGAAAAACTCCCGGCCGACCAGCGGCAACGCTGCCTGGAAGCGCTCCAGAAATTCACCGCGATGAATCCGGCCGAGCGCGACCAGTTCCTCCGCAACGCCGAACGTTGGCAGGGAATGTCCGCCGACCAGCGCGAGAGCTGGCGCGACCTTGTCCGCAAACTTCCCCCCGAGCCTCCGTTGCCGCCGGGTTTCATTCCGCCCAGTGCCTCGGCCGCCGCGGCACCTTCTGCGCCGCACTGAGCCGCACTCACCGGCAATCGCCTTGTCACTCTGCGGGGCCAACCGTAACGTCCCCGCCGCGTGCATCCGATTGCCCTTCAACTCGGCGGGTTGACCGTCCACTGGTATGGCGTCCTCGTCGCGCTCGGATTCGTCGCCGGGCTGTGGACCGCCGGTCGCCGCGCGCCCCACAGCAGCGTCTCGCCCGAACTGGTCGCTGACCTCGGCCCGTGGCTGATCGTCGGTGCGATCCTTGGCGCACGGCTGCTCTACGTCATCTCGTACTGGCAGCAGGCCTTTGCCGGCAAGCCGTGGTACGAGGTCTTCATGATTCACAAGGGCGGACTGGTCTTCTACGGCGGGCTGATCGGCTCTTCGCTGGCGACAATTCTTTTTGCGCGACAAAAAAAGCTCCCGCTCTGGCGCCTGGCCGATGTGCTCGCGCCGAGCATCTCGCTTGGACAATTTTTCGGCCGGCTCGGTTGCCTGATGAACGGCTGTTGCTTTGGCCGCGCTTGCGAATTGCCTTGGGCAATCCACTTCCCCGCGGAACACGAGACCGCCGGGCGCGGCGTGCATCCGACGCAACTCTACGAAGCCTCCCTCAGCCTCGCGCTCTACGCTGGCCTCGCTGCGCTCTACCGCCGCAAGAAATTCGACGGCCAGGTGTTTGCCACTTATCTCGTCGGCTACGCGCTGGTGCGCAGTTTCGTCGAGTTGTTCCGCGGCGATTATCCGGCGTTGACCTTCGGCGTGCTGACGCCGGCGCACTGGGTGAGCGTGGTCATCCTCGTCGCGGGTGTGATCCTCTGGTGGAAATTGGCGCGCCCCGCTGCGTCGTCGAAGACGTGAGCCGCCCACCGCGATGACCCTCGAGCGCACGGAAACCTTCACCATCGAACACTCGCTCCCCGGTGAGCGGTTGGACAAATTTCTCACCACGCGTTACCCGGCCGCCTCGCGCGCGGCCATTCAGCGGCTGATCGAGGAGGAACACATCCTCATCAACGGCCAGCCCGCCAAGCCCACGCATCATCCGCGCGCGGGCGAGGTTGTCCGGGTCACGTGGCCGCCGCCGCGTTCCTCCGAGATCAAGGCGCAGGAAATCCCGCTCAATGTCCTCTACGAAGACGCCGAGTTGATCGTCCTCAACAAGGAACCTGGCATGGTCGTGCATCCGTCCGCCGGGCACGAGGAGGACACGCTCGTCAACGCGCTGCTGCACCACTGCCGCGGGAAGTTGAGCGGCATCGCGGGTGTCGCGCGGCCGGGCATCGTCCACCGGCTCGACGAGGACACCACCGGCTGCCTCGTGGTGGCGAAGAACGACAACGCCCACCTCGCGCTCTCGAAGCAATTTGCCGCGCGCACGATGCGCAAGGTTTATCACGCGCTCGTCTGCGGCGAGCTGGCCAACGACACCGGCAGCATCCGCGCGCCGCTTGCCCGCCATCCGCACCGGCGCAAGCTCATGGCGGTGGTCGATGCCGGCCGCGACGCGTGGACGACCTTCAAGGTGCGCGAACGCCTTCACGGCGCGACGCACGTCGAGATTGGCCTGCACACCGGGCGCACGCACCAGATTCGCGTCCACTTCCAATACATCGGCCACCCCGTCGTCGGCGACGCGCTCTATGGCGTGAAGCCGAACCAGCGCCTGGCCGGACTGACCGGTTACGAGGCGCCGCGGCAACTGCTCCACGCCCACACGCTGGCCTTCAAACATCCGTCGAGCGGCGAGGAACTGGAGTTCGAAGCGCCGCTGCCGAAGGATTTTCGCGAGGCACTCAAGGCCTTGCGCGCGGGGAAGGGGAGCTAGGCTGGCCGCCGGTGGAAATCTCAAGTTGCGCCGACGTTTG
>DATDFH010000148.1:0-5044 GCA_036522715.1 Verrucomicrobiia bacterium | reverse complement strand
ACGGCAATGGCGGCATGGACGGCGTTCACGCTGTGGCGCCCACGGCAGCCGTTCTCGCGCGGCTGCGATGATGAAGCGATTGACGCTGATTTCGCGCTGCCGGACTGGTTCAGGAAAACGGCTTGGCGGAAACAAACTCTGAAGATCAAACTCGTCCTTGAACATCATGACTCACACGATTCGTCCATTGCGCATCTTCCTCACCCTCTTTGCGACTCTTTGCGTTCTTTGCGGCCAAATCTCCGCCGCCGAGCGCAAGCCGAACGTCGTGCTCATCCTCATTGACGACTTCGGCTACGAATGCGTCACGGCCAACGGCGGCGAGAGCTACAAGACGCCGGTGATGGACAAGCTCGCGGCGACCGGCGTGCGCTTCGAGCAAGTCCACGTGCAGCCGCTCTGCACGCCGACGCGCGTGGCGTTGATGACCGGCATCATCAACAAGCGGAACTACACGCACTTCGGCAACCTCGACTTTTCACAGCGCACGTTCGGCAATCTTTTCGGCGACGCGGGCTACGCGACGTGCATCACGGGCAAGTGGCAGTTGCAAGGCGACTATCCAGGGCCGGGACACTTCGGCTTTGACGAGTATGCGCTCTGGCAGCTCAACCGCCGCCCTGGCCGCTACAAGAATCCCGGCCTCGAAATCAACGGCAAGCAGCACGACTACACGAAGAACGAATACGGACCGGACCTCGTGAGCGATTACGCGCTCGATTTCATCGCGCGCAACCAGGCCCGCCCTTTCTTCCTTTACTACCCGATGATGCTCACGCACGCGCCGTATGACGCGACACCGGACAGCGCGGACTACCTCGAGTCGAAATCCGCGAAGGGCAAAGGCGTCGGCAAGGAGCCGTCGGGCCATTTTCCCGACATGGTCGCCTACACCGACAAGCTCATCGGCAAGCTCGTGGCGAAGCTCGAAGAGTTGAAACTGCGCGACAACACCGTGCTGCTCATCCTCGGCGACAACGGCACGGGCCGCGGCACGCCGTCGCGCTTCAAGGGCCGCGACGTGGTCGGCGGCAAGGGCACGAGCACGATGTGGGGCATGCACGTCCCCGGCATTGGCAACTGGCCCGGTCATTTCGCGAACGGCAAGGTCTGCAACGACATGATTGACGTGACGGATTTCCTGCCGACGATCTGCGAGGCCGCGGACGTGAAGGTGCCAAGCGAATTGAAAATTGACGGCCGCAGCTTTCTCCCGCAACTGCGCGGCGAAAGAGGCAGCCCGCGCGACGGTCTCTACGTTTGGTATAATCCGAGCGGCGGCCCGACAGCGAAGTTTGAGTTCGCGCACGACGCCCATTACAAGCTCTACGCCGACGGCAAGTTCTACAACGTCGCCAAGGACGACCTTGAAAAATCCCCGCTCGTTGACCCCGCGCTCGCCGCCGGCGCGAAGGTCGCGAAGGCGAAGCTCCAGTCGTTGCTCGACCAGAACAAAGGCCCGCGCGCCGAATTTTTCACCAAACAGGGCAAAGCATTCGGCGGCGAGGCGGCCGAGGATTCCGAGGCAAACAAGCTCACCACGCCTGCCAAGAAAAAGGGCGCGAAAACCGCCGGCCAAGTGGCGAAGAATGCCGACCCGAAGACCGCGCGTTTCGATCAGCGCGATCTCAACCACGATGGCAAACTCAGTTGGGAGGAATTCCTGACGACTGCGTCGGCCAAAGATGGCGCCAAAGCCCGCTTTGAAATGTTCGACCTGGGCAAGGACGGTTTCGTGTCGAGCGAGGAGTTCATGAAGGGCGTGAAGAAATAGTGCCGCAGCGCGTCTGCATTCGTTCCGGTTTCCTAATCCCAAAAGCACACACGCCCATGAAGCCAGACATCAACGCCAACTTTTCCCGCCGCCGTTTCCTCACCGCTGCCGCGGGGCTCTCTGCCGTCGCGCTCGCTTCGAGGTCTTTCGCAGCTCCGCAAGCGCAGCCCGTTCCGAAAGGCCTGCGCGTGTTCACCTGCGGGCACAGCTTTCACGTCTGGGCCGCGCGCATCATCGCGGACATCGCAGAGAGCGCGGGAATCAAGGATCACAAGATCGCGGGCATTTCCTCCATCGGCGGTTCGCGCGTCATCCAGCATTGGGAAGTTCCAGACGACAAGTTCCACTCGAAGAAACTTCTCACTGCCGGCGAGGTGGACGTGCTCACGCTGTCGCCGATCTGGCTGCCGGACGAGGGGATTGAAAAATTTGCGAAGCTCGCGTTCGAGCACAACCCGAACATCCGCATCACCGTCCAGGAATACTGGCTGCCGAACGACGAATACAATCCCGTCTATCCGCTCGATACGAAGAAGAAAGTGGATCACAACGCCACCGACCTCGCCGAACTCCGAAAGGCGAACGCGCGCTACGAGCACGACATCGAGGCGCACGTGCGCGAGATCAACCAGCGCCTCGGCAAGGACGTGCTCGTCGTCGCGCCCGTCGGCGCGGCGAGCGTCGCCCTGCGCGAGAAGATCGTTTCCACGCGCGTTCCGGCCTTGAAGGTGCAGTGGCGCCTGTTTAGCGACATGTGGGGTCATCCCGCGCCGCCGCTCAAGGTGCTCGCGGCCTACTGTCACTATGCCGTGATTTACCAGCGCAGCCCGGTCGGATTGCCCATGCCGCCGGAATTGGAGCAGAACAAGGAGTTCGCCTTCCCCGCGTTGAACAAGCTGTTGCAGGAACTCGCGTGGGACGCGGTCATTCACAATCCGATGAGCGGCGTGCGTGGTTAACTTTGAAGAAATTTCCGCGCGAAGCGAAACCACCAACTACGGCCACGATGAACACCCCCATTCGCTGCGCCGCTTTTGCCTGGATTGCCGCCTGCTTCCTTCTGCTCGCCGAGGCGGACGCGGAAGCGGGCGAGAGCCGCATCGTGGACCTGGAGATGACGAGCGACCTCGTGCCGTCGCCGGTGAAATTCTCCGTGTTGTTGCCTCCCGGCTATGACGCGGCGGTGGGGCCATTGCCGTTGTTGCTCAACCTCCACGGCGGCGGGGGTAATCGTGAGATGCTGAAGACGCAGCGCGGCATTTTCGACGACGTGTGGAAGGACGGCAGCGTGCCGCCACTGGTCGTCGCAATGCCGAGCGCAACCGAGCGCGGCTTCTACATGGATTTCCGCGACGGTTCGGAGAAGTGGGAGACGTTCCTCACCGGCCCGTTCCTCGAAAAGTTGCGCAAGGACTACAAGGTGCGTGCCGACGCGAAGGGCACACTGCTCACGGGCATTTCGATGGGCGGAATGGGCTCGTTGCGGATCGCCTTCAAGCATCCGGCGAAATTCGGCGTGGTCGCGGGCATGGAGCCGGGCATCGAGCCGGTGCTGAAATGGAGCGAGGTGCGTCCCAAGCACCGCTTCTGGCGCGGCGACGCGCTGCTGGGCCGTGCCTACGGCAATCCCGTGGACGCGGCGTTCTGGGAGGCGAACAACCCGGCGGCCATTGTCGTCGCCAATGCCGCAAAGCTGCGCGAGTCGGGCCTGCAAATCTACGTCGAGGCCGGCGACGAGGATGTGTTCTGGCTTTATGAAGGCGCGGAATTTCTGCACCGCACGCTGTGGGAGCAGAAGGTGAAGCACGAATATCATCTGGTGCGCGGCGCGGACCACGTGGGCCGCTCGCTAACACCGCGCACGAAGGAGGCGCTGCGTTTCCTCGCGCGCACGCTCCAGCCGCCCGCGCGCGACCCTGCAATCGAGCGTTCGCGCGCGCGCATTGACCCGCTGAAAAAAGGGCTGAAGGAAAAGGACCACTACAACGAGCCGTGAAAGCGTCCTGCCAATGACCATGAAAATCCTCCTCCTCTGTTTCGTGTCCTTCGCGTGCCTCACGGGCAGCACTCTCGCCGCGCCATCCGCGGAGAAGGGCGCGGTGATTTTCTCCGACGACTTCAACCGCGCCGAGCTCGGCGCCGCGTGGCGCGTGTTGCACCCCGAGTGCGTGCTCGCGGATGGCGCGCTCAAGATTTCACAGGTCAAGGAACACAGCGCCGTCGGGATGGTGAAGGTCGGCGCGAAAGATGTGACCGTCGAGTTCCGCTTCCGGCTCGGTGGCGCGACGAGCATCAACGCGGTGTTCAACGATCGTGATTTCAAGGAAGGCCACGGAGGGCACCTCGCGCGCGTGTCGCTTTCACCGCGACAAATCTTCCTCGCCGATGACAAGGAGCGGTTGCGTCACGAAATCGAGGAGATGCGTAAAGACCCGAAGCGCAAGGCCGAGGCCACCCAGCTCACCGCTGGTCGCAGCGTCGGCTTTCCGATAAAGCTCGACCCAACACGCTGGTATCAACTCGCCATCACCGTACTCGGCGAGGAGATGCGCGTGAGCCTCGACGGAAAGAATGTTGGCTCATTGAAGTCCTCCGGCATTGCGCATCCCGTGAAGTCCGACTTCTATTTCTCCGTCAGCGGCAAGGACGCATTGTTCGACGACCTGCGCATTGGGGACGCCGCAAGCGCCAACTAAAAGACTCCAATGAAACACCTGCTCGTTCTCATTGCATTTCTCGGACTCGTTTGCCACCACACTCACGCCGCCGGAGCGCCGCGACCGAACATCGTATTCTTCCTCATCGACGATCTCGGCTACGCCGATTGCGGCTTCAACGGCGGCAAGGACATCAAGACGCCGAACATCGACAAGCTCGCGCGCGAAGGGACGATCTTAGAAACGCACTACGTCCAGCCCGTCTGTTCGCCGACGCGGGCCGCGCTGATGACCGGCCGCTACGCGACGCGCACGGGCGTTTACACCATCGTGCGGCCGCACGCGAAGTGGGGACTCCCACTCGCTGAGCGCACGCTGGCCAATGCCTTGCATGATGCTGGCTACGAAACAGCGATCACCGGTAAGTGGCACCTCGGCGAATTTGAGCCAGCCTATCTTCCGACCGCGCGCGGGTTTGATCATCAATACGGCCACTACTTTGGCGCGATCGACTACTTCACGCACATCCGCGACGGCACGCACGACTGGTATCGCGACGACAAGGAACTGAAGGAGGAAGGTTACAGCACGCACCTCGTGGCGCGCGAGGCGT
>DATDFH010000147.1:0-3822 GCA_036522715.1 Verrucomicrobiia bacterium | reverse complement strand
ACCCTCCAGGGCACGGCAACGGTTACGATCACAGTTAGTAATCGGGTCTGGTATGTGAACAACTCCGGCGCGAATGGCGACGGACGCTCAAGCAGTCCCTTCAATACACTGGCCAACGCCGCCGCAGTCGATGCGGTCAACGACATCATTTACATCTTTACCGGCGGTAGTAATTACACCGGCGGCATCACGCTTTTGAATGGGGAGCAAGTAATTGGCAATGGTGTTCCGCTCATCGTCGCCGGTTTTACCTTGCGGGCAGCAGGATCGCGTCCAACCGTCATCGACGCCGCGGGCAATGGACTCAACCTGGCGCAGAACAATACGCTTTCCGGATTTAACTTTGGCAACTGTAGCGGCTTTGCCATCCAGGGCACGAATGTCGGCACACTGGCCGCTAATAACATGGCGATCAACACGACGGGCGGGGGCGTCGACCTGACGGGTTCGAGCAATCCGAGCGTCAATCTCGTGCTCGACTCGTTGACGTCAAGTGGTGGCGCCAAGAACGTCAATCTGGTGGCCTTGGGTGGCACAGTTAATCTCGGTAGCGGAGCGTTGAGTAACGCTTCAGGGGATTCATTTCTGGTTGGCACCGGCGCGGCATCCAGCGGTGGAAATGCTGCGATTAGTTATTCGGGCACGATTGCGAGCGGCTCAGCCCACTCAGTCAACGTCAACAACATGACGGGCGGCAGTGTGTCCTTGAGCGGACAAGTTACTGACAATGATACGGGCATCACGCTGACGAGCAACACAGGCGCTGTGATCACGTTTAGTGGCGGCATCACCACCAACACCGACACCTCTGATTCGTTCACTGCGACCGGCGGCGGCATCGTCAATGTCAGCGGCACGAATAACATCACCACCACCAGCGGGAAGGGGATCAACTGGAGCGCCGACACCTCGACCACCGGTGTCACCTTCAACAATATCAACTCGACCAGCGGCGGCGCGGTTGTAATCGCCAGCAGCGGCGCGAGTAATTTCACCTTTAACGCCGTAACTTCAACGACAGGGACCGCGGTAAACATCAACACCGCCACTGGCTCGTTCGTCTTCACGAAGATCAACGCAGGAACGGCCGCCAGCGGCCCGACCAAGGGCATTACGGTGAACAGCCTCACCGGAAGCTTCACGGTCAATGGCAGCGGCGGCCTCTGCGATGCCACGCACATTAGCGGCGCCGACTGCACAGGCGGCACGATTCAGAAGGCGAGCGCGCGCGGGGCGGAGTTCATCAGCTCCAACAACATCACGCTGAAGAACATGTACTTCAAGAGCAACTCCACGACACTGGGGGCTAGCTGCACCGCGGATGTCTCGTTCGGATCGAACACGACGTGCAATGGTCCGCTCTTCATTCAGAACGCGACTGGTGTGACGCTCACCACCGACTTCTTCGACGGAAGCTCACAGATGGGCCTCATCATGAACAACGTGACGACGCTGAACATGACGGCCAGCGAAGTGAGCAACATGGGATCGGTCATTGCGGCCACGCAGACCGCGATGGATCTCGAGAACCTTCTCGGCACAAGCACGATCAGCGGCTGCCACATCCACGACAACGACTTCGGTCACAACGTCTTCATCACCAACAACACCGGCACGGCGACCATTAACTTCACGAACAACGTCGTGGACAACGTGTCGGTCGCGAACCCGTCGCAGTCGGACGGTTTCCAGGCGGACTCCTATCTCACGGCGAACATGACCGTGAACGTGAGCAATACGGGCGGTGTCTGCACGTTCAACAAGCTGTTCAGCAATGGCGTCTCAATCCAAGCGAGCAACGGGTCGACCATGAACGGCACGTTGAGCAACTGCACCATCACCAAGACGAGCGGCGTCCTGTTCCAGGGCTCCGGCACCAGCAATATGACTGGGACTGTCACCGGCAACACCATCACGAACAAGATCTCGACGGACTGGGTTAACCCTGGTAACGGCTCGAACGCCATCACCATCGGGAAGTCGAGCGCGGGAAGCACCGCCACCTTCACCGGTGTCGTCACCAACAACATCATCACCTCTGCACATTGCGGCGGCGGTTGCGCGGGCATTGCCGCAGGCGGATATGGCAACGGCACCACGAACATGACCATCACCGGCAACAATGTGCAGCACGTCGATCAGGAGGGCATCAACTTCGTCGTTGGCCAGGGCACCGCTGGCGGCACCAGCAATAACGTCGTGACGATCCAGGGCAACACCGTCACCAACCCCGACGCCAGCGGCAGCTACGCCATCGAGGTCACGGCCGGCACTCAAAACGGCGACCATCCGTGCGTGGTAATGAACCTGGGCGATATGTCGGTGGGCCACACAGTCCCGGCGAACAAGAACAACGTCAGCAACGGTACCACGGGATTCAAGTGGGTTCCGACGGGCGGTGCGTCTCCCGCTATTAGCGCGATCGGCAATTATGCGGCCGGGGTCACCGCCACGATGAAACTGCCGAACCTCACCGGCGGCACGAACGACGCGGCGGCGCAGGCCTGGATCGTCGCCAGCAACACGAACGCATCATCCGACGCATTCAACGGAGGAGTGGCGTGGCAGACCGGCGCAGTCTGCCCACTGCTTTTGCTTGACGGTGGCGTAATGGCCATTTTGAACTCGCCGTCCGTAATCTCCGCTTTCATGCTCACGACGCAGAATGCTTCGGCGCCGAACCTGATCACCGCAAACTCGATTCAGACAGCGGCCGAACAAAATTCTAATTCGCTCAGCCAACCGCAACTCGAGGCGATAGTGGCCGCGGCCATCGAGCGTTGGTCAGACACCGGCTTAACTGAACGGCAGCTTAGCACCTTACTTGGGATCAAGTTCGAGATTGCTGATCTTTCGAACTCTTATCTCGGCGAGGCCGACGGGAATCGCATCCTCATCGATCGCAACGCGCAAGGACGAGGTTGGTTCGTTGACGCAGACCCGCTCGCCGACGCAAGTTTTGCCCAGGTCGTGTCTGCCACACGCCGCTATACGGATTCCTTCAGCCCGCCCGCTGGTCACATCGATCTGCTGACGGCCATCGAGCATGAGATGGGCCACAAGCTGGGGCTTGACGATTCGTACGCAGCCAAAGATCGAGAAAGCATCATGTATGGCTATCTAAGCGTGGGCGAGCGACGTGTGCCTGCGTACGGCGAGGCCAGAACTGCCCAGCCCGGCGCGATTGCAGCCGGGCGCCATCTGACGGTCAGCGATGATAAGAAGCTGGTCAAGCATGAGGAGTCGGGCATCGCCAAGTCGAATCATGGGTCGAACTCGAAACTCGGAACCCGAGACTCGAAACCCGCCGCGGCCGCTGCTGTCGTGGCGCCCGTTGACGTAAACATCGGTTCGCTGCCAGCCGGCAAGACGTGCATTGTGAAGTTCCAGGTAGCGGTCAACGATCCAATCAACAACCCGGCGAGCGCAACGCAAGCGTCGACGCAGGGCACAGTCTTTTTCAACGCCAGCAGTGTCGTGACCGACGATCCGGCGGCGGGTGGTGCGAGCGATCCGACGACGACCCCTCTGGGCCGTTCTGATCTAGCGCTGACCGGCAAGACTGACGGCGTCACGAGTACGACACCGGGCAGCACTTTGACCTACGCCGTCGCGTACTCGAACCCGGGACGTGATGCCGCGGGTGTAAGACTGAATGAAACCGTGCCCGTCGGCACGACCTTCAATGCCGGCGCCAGCGACGCAGGGTGGAGCTGCTCACCGAACAACAATGCGGGCAGTACCTGTACCTTTGCGGTTGGCGCACTCGCATCCGGCGGCAGCGGGTCGAAGAACTTCGCGGTCACGGTCATTTCTCCGGCC
>DATDFH010000146.1:0-4968 GCA_036522715.1 Verrucomicrobiia bacterium | reverse complement strand
GGCGGCGAGGTCTTTCACCAGCCACAACACGGGATTGAGCGGATGGCCGAGCAGCGCGTCACCTTTGGCCCTGGCGAGTTCCGCGCCGTTCTGGTCCGTGGCGGTCACGGTCATTTTTTCCAGCGCGGCGAGAAACTCTTGAGTCGGCTCAATCTTCGTGCGCCGGCCCAACACGCCGAGCTTGGCGCTCGCGTTGACGGCGGTGATGAGGCTGCCGTCCAGCTTTTCCGTCTCCGCGACGAGGCGGTCGGGCAGTTCGATGAAAGCCACGATTTCGCTCAAGTGCCGCGCCGCTTCGAGCAGCGTCGTCGCGCGATTGATGTCCTCGTCCTTCACGACCACGATTAGGTCCGGCTCCCAGACGGGGCGCGCGCCAAAGTTCGTGGGCACTCTCGCGCCGTCGTTGAGCATCATGTCGCGCAGCAGCACGCCGCGCACGGGCGATGATGCACCGAGCGATTCCTGCACGGCCTTGCTCGTCAGTCCGACCTTGAATCCAACGCGCGGGCCGAGTCGCGGCGTGAGCTTCGTCACGAAGTCCGCCGCCGCGCGGCGCGCTTCATCGAGACTCATCCCGGCGTGCAACGCGGAACTTGGCCGCTTGGAGAAATAGTCGTCGGCAAGCTGTTGAATGGCATCCGCCGACGGCGCGGCGGCGCGGGCCGCGAGCGCGACCGCGAGCAGCGCGGCGGAGCAGAGAAGTCGCAACGCGTTCATGCCGTCACCTCCATTTCGGTTTCCAGCGATGTCACCGGGTCAAGGAACACCCAGCAGAGCGCGCCGAGGAGATAGATGCCAGCAAAGACCCAGAAGTTCGCGTGCCAGTTGTTGTGGGTCATCGTGAGCACGAGCGGGACAATCATCGGCGTCACCGCGCCGCCGGCGTTGCCCATCATGTTCATGCTGCCGGAGAGCGAGCCGGCGAAGCGCCCGCCCACGTCCATGCACGCGCCCCACGCGCCCGGCATCGAGAGGTCGTTGCCAAACGCCGCCAGTCCGATGGCGAGCACCGAGAGCAGCGGGTCCTTCAGTTGAATGGCCACCGCCAACATCGCCGCCGCGAAGCCGAGGCCGAGCGCGCCCATCAGCCGGCGCGTCGTGGCGACACTGCCGAGCTTGCACGCCAGCGGGGCGGAAATCAGCCCGCAGAAAATCGAGCCGAGGCCGCAGAAGAAAAGCGGGATGCAGTTGAGCAGCGTGCGCTCCATTTCCGTGAGCTGCGGGAATGTCTCGTTCAGGTAGGTCGGCATCCACGTGATGAAGAACGACCACGGGCAGGACATGCAGAAATATTGCGCCCACAGGAGCCAGACGGACCGGTTGGTGACGAGTTTCCCCCACGGCACCGAACCGTGGCCGACGGCGTTTTGCGCCGCACCATCGAGCAACGCCATCTCTTGCGCGCCAACTTTCGGATGCGTGCGCGGGTCGTCGCGGAACCAGCGGTTAAAGCACACCGCCCACACAACCCCAATCGCGCCGAACAACACGAACGCCCAGCGCCACGAGACAAACCCCAGCACCCACGCCACCAGCAGCGGCGTGAACGCGCCGCCCCAGCGCGCGCTCAACCACACGATGCCCTGCGCGCGCACGCGTTCAGCGGCGGGCAGCCAGATGCTGAACGCCTTGGTGATGTTCGGAAAGCAACCCGCCTCGCCCATGCCGAAGAAAAAACGGCAGACGACCAGCGACGCCATGTTCCACGCCCAGCCCGTCGCCGCCGTGAAGGCCGACCACATCACGACCACGCGCATCAGCACTTTGCGCGGCCCAAGCACGTCGCCGAGCCAGCCGCCGGGGATTTCAAACAGCGCATACGCCCAGCCGAACGCGCCGAACACGTAGCCCATCTGCTGCTTGGTCAGCCCGAGGTCCTGCTGGATGAGCGGCGACGCCTTGGAAATGCACACGCGGTCAATGTAAGTGATGACCGCCAGCGAGACGGCGAAGACGATGACCCAGTGCCGCGCGTGCGGCAGGACGGGACGGATGTCGGTCGTCGAAGGCATGACGGAAATCGCATTCACCAGTCCACCACCGAGCCGTCGTCCAGGTCGTAGGTCTCGCGGTTGCGCCAGTCGTGGTCGAGCTTGTCGGCGAGCGCGTTCTCATCCAATTCGATGCCGAGGCCCGGCCCGGTCGGGATGTCAATGTAACCGCCGCGCGCCTCGAACGGCTTCTTGAGGTAGCCTTCGCCAAGCGTCGCCTGCTCCTCGCAGAGAAAATTTGGAATCGCGGCGGCGAGGTGGATGCCGGCGGCGAGCGAAATCGGCCCGAGCGGATTGTGCGGCGCGATGGTGGCGTAATGCGCCTCGGCCAGCCCGGCAATCGCCTTGCACTCGGTGATGCCGCCGGCGTGACACAGGTCCGGTTGCAAAATTGTCGCGGCCTTTTTCTCCAGGACTTCGCGGAAGCCCCACTTGGTGAAGACGCGCTCGCCGGTGGCAATCGGCAGGTGCGTCCCGCGCGCGATGTCGGCCATCACGTCCACTTCCTGGCAGTTCACCGGCTCCTCGATGAACATCGGTTGAAGCGGCTCCAGCGCCTTGATGAGCAGCCGCGCCGTCTGCTGGCTGGTGACGCCGTGGAAATCAATGGCGATGTCGCATTCATCGCCGGCTGCTCCGCGCAGTCCGGCAAAATGTTTCACCACGCCGTCAATGAACTCCTTGTTTTCGATGATGCGCGTGGGCCGCTCACGCGACAGGCTCGTCTTGAAAGCGGTGTAGCCTTTGGCCTTCGCCTCCTTGATTTTTTCGACCGAGTTGACGTGCGAATACACGCGAACACGTGTGCGCGTCGGGCCGCCGAGCAATTCATAGACGGGCACGCCGAGCGCCTTGCCCTTGATGTCCCACATCGCCTGGTCCACGCCGCTGATGGCGCTCGTGAGGATAGGGCCGCCGCGATAAAACGAGTGCCGATACATCGCCTGCCAGTGGTGCGCGACGGGGCGCGGGTCTTTGCCGATGAGATACGGTGCGAGTTCCTCGACCGCGGTGGCGACGGTCTTCGCGCGGCCTTCGAGAATCGGCTCGCCCAGCCCGGTGACGCCGGCGTTGGTGTGGATTTTCAGGAAGAGCCAGCGCGGCTTAACGAGGAAGGTCTCGACCTTCGTGATTTTGAGTTTGTCGCCGATGCCAATCACCGGCTTGGCGTCCCGGGCGCGATAGGCGCGGTCGCGTTCCTGGAAGTCCTTCAGGTAATCCGAGCCGGCGGGGCGGGGCTCGGCAGCGGCGAGTTTCAGCGCGGTGGCGGAAGCGCCGGTCGCGCCGATGGCTTTGGCGAGGAAAGCGCGCCGGTCGAGCGGCGCGCTTTGAAAGTGCGGTCGCGGTTTCATGGTGGTTCAGGGTTTGAGCACTTCGTATTTCGTGAACCACGCGCGAATCATCGCATAGACCTCCTCACGCTTGGTCTGGTCAATCGGATGGTTCTCGCCCTCGAAGACGTGGCGCTCGTTCGGCACCTTGTTCTTGTCGAGAACTTCCTTCAACGAGGCGGATTGCGACGGGCGCACGGTGTTGTCCACGCTGCCGTGCATCATCAGGAACGGCGTGTGAATTTTTTCCGCCGCCGCGACCGAGGGTGCGGGAAAGCCATCCTGCGGCGCGACACCGCTGCCGCTGAACGCCGCCGCCTTCAGCAAGTCCGGCTCCTTGGCGGCGAGGCCGATGGTGACGAACCCGCCCATGCTGTGCCCGTAGGCGGCGATGCGCTGTTTCTCCACCTCCGGCATCTTGCTCACCAGCTCGATGCACGTCTGTGCGCGGCGGAGGTTTTCCTTGCTCGCGCCGTAGTTGGCGTATCCCGCCGGCATTGTGCGCGGGGCATTGGTGCCGGGTGCGCCCGCTTTCGGAGCGCCACCCTTGGGCGCGCCCGCCTTGCCCGCGCCAGGTCGCGCGCCGGCCAAAAATTTCGCGCTGTGCGTGTATTCCGGCGCGATGCAGACCAAGCCCCACTTCACCATCTCGCGCGCCTTGGCCATTCCGAAATTTTCCGCCGTCCCGCCGAGTCCGTGGCTGATGAGCACGGCGGGAAACGGTCCCTTGCCCTCCGGCTTGAGCAGAATGCCGCTCATTTCAAAATCACCGTCGCGATACGTCCAGTGCTCGCCGTTGAGATGAAAGCCCTGCGGTGTGGTGCTGGCTTTCGCCGCTACTGGCGCGGGTGTCGCGGCGGTCACGGAGGCCGACGCGGACGCGGGCTTCGTGTTGGCCTCGGCTTTTGGACTGGGAGAACTGCCTCCGCTTTTCGGAGTGGCGACCTGTGCAAAGGCCCGCTTGTAGAAGTCCCAGTTCTTGTCGCCCAGCCCTTCATAAACCGGATTGGGCGAATGAATCGCGTCTGCCACCACATCGAAGTCATGCGTCAGGTTCAGCTTGTCGAGCAGCTCGTCATACTTGGTGTTCGTGCCCTGCAAGCCATCTTTGCCGCCCACCGCCACGCGAATCGTCGTGCGCCCGCGCACCTCCCCGGCATTTTTCTCCGTCCACTTCCAGAGATTCTCCGCCTCATAGTTTTCCATCTTGCCGCCGTAGATTTCCTGAAATGACTTCCCGCCGTCGCGGCGGTTCATTGAATCCGCGTTGTCGCCCAGCGCGCCGGCCAGCACCGAGATGGAGCCGAAAAGTTCCGGATGCTTGAAACCCCAGCGCGCCGCGCCCGCGCCACCCATCGAGAAGCCCTCAATCATCCGGCCCTCGCGGCTCGCGACCGTGCGATAGGTCGCGTCAATGTGCGGTATGAGCTCCTTGAGTGTGACGCTCTCGACGGGATACTTGCCATTGGCGGCGTCCACATACCAACTGCGAATCATGCCGTTGACGAACACCCAGAGGAACGGCGGCGTCTTGCCCGTTTCGATAGCACTGGTGAGCCGGGCGGTCATCCCCGGCACGCCGGTCTGCGCCCCGCCGATGCCATGCAACCAATAGACCACCGGATAGCGCTTGTCCTTCTCCTGCT
>DATDFH010000145.1:0-15691 GCA_036522715.1 Verrucomicrobiia bacterium | reverse complement strand
AGCGGGTCGCTGGTTCTGCGCAGCCAGTATTGCACCTTGGCGAGACCGGAGACGCCGACCTGCGCGTTGCCGTGGATCGCGAGCGGTTCGCCGGCCTTGATCTGCTCCGGCAACGCGGCGAAGCGCGCGAAGGTTTTCAGCCAGCTGTTCGTGTCGTTGTTGCCGCTGGCGTAGGTGTCGTCGGACTGGTGCGCGTTGGTGAAGACGAGGCGCTGGAGCCACTTAACGGATTTAAACCCATACGCCTCGGGCACGATCATTCGCACCGGGCCGCCGCGTTCGCCGGTGAGGAATTCGCCGTTGAGCTTGTAGCAGAGCAGCACGGGCAGTTGGCCGGGCAGGTCCTCGAAGACGCGGTTCATCGGCAGGTAGCACTTGAAGATCTGCTTCGGGTCCTCGTTGTGATGGCCGTAGTAATAGACATGGCGGAGATTCTCGACCGGTCCCGCGAGCCATAGCACGTCGCGCAACGGCACGCCTTCCCACAGCCCGTGACCGAGCGGGTCGGAGAGGTTGTTGCACGTGATGACCTTGAAGTAACTGGTCGCCTTCGTGGCCGCGAGCTTCAGCAGCGCGTCGAAGGTAAGCGCGGTGCCGTTGGCCTTAAGCAGTGGGCGCTCGATCTTCGCATTGCTGTCGGGATCGGCGATGACTTCGAGTTGCCACGTCTCGCGCACCATGCCGATCTCGCGCTGCTTTTCGATAGGCAGCTTGTAGGGCAGGGGGTTGCCGCGTTCGACGTTGTAGAAATCGCCGGACTGCGTGATGCAACAACCGCCGCTCTCGCACACAGGGCCGGCTTTCTTCTTCGCCGCTGCCGCGGCGGCGTGCGCGTCGGTGGTGATGATGACGGGCGCGGCTGCAGCCATCGCGGCGCCGGCAGTGCTGAGGCGGAGGAAATCGCGACGGGAGAGTTTTGATTTGCTCATGGTGCGTCAGACTGTGTTGGCTTGTTGAATCAGCGAACATCTTTGAGCCGCCACCACGCGGACTCAACCCAGAAGAATTGCGAATAGTACAGCCGCGCATAGTCATAGTGCGCGATGACGCGCTCGACGTCGGCGGCGCGTCGCTTCAGCGTGGCGGTGTCCGGCGCGAGTGTGACGACCCAGGCGGCGGCGGTCGGCTCGCGGACAAACTCGGTTTCCTTTCCGCGACGCGGCGAAACTTTGAGGAACTCCTTCAACTGTACGTGCGCGAGATCCTGCGCCTCCTGTTCAGTCTTCTGCGGTTTCCAAAACTGGTTCATGACGCGCCAGTCGGGGTTGAAGGTGCTCTGGTCATTGTGATCGAACTTCGCGGCGAGCGGCAGGCTTTTCATCGCGAGGTCGGCGCTGGCTTGCAGGCCGCGGGCGAAGGCGGCTTTCACGGCTTCGTCCTTCTCCATTTCCCACAGCGCCCGCAGCGCCCCGACGCAGGTGCATGAGGTCCATGAATGATACTTGGCGTAGTGGAAGACCATGCCGCGCTCGCACGTCTCCAGTCGGCTGACCTTCTCGTTGCCGCCGCGTTCGGTTAGCGCGCTGCGATAGAGCTTGTCCCACTTTGCATCGCCGGTAAGCGCCTGCATCAACTTGCACACAAAGAGCAGTCGCGGCGCGCTGTCGAACGAGAAGCCGGCATACGAGCCGCGTTTGCCGAAGGACGCCTCTGCCGGCATCGCCCAATTCAAGCGCACGATGGCGTCCGTCGTTTCCACCAGCTTCGCCACGATGCGCTCGCGTTCCGCCTTCGTCGCGAGGCCCGACTCCAGAAAACGCCAGAGGCCGAGGAACCACGGCGACGTCTGGTCGTTCGAGCCCATCGGATAGTGCGACCTGCCATCGGTGCTCACGCCGCGTCCGACGAAGCCCTTCACATCGCTGATGGACGCGAGCAACAGCAGCCCCTCCATCAATCGGCGCGCCTTCGCCGCATCGCTCTCCGACTTCGTGTGGCGCCAGCGATTCACCGCCGCGTCCATGTAAAGGCCGTTGAACATCGCGCCATTCTCGATCGGACTCCACCAGCCGAGCGCATTTGGTTTCCCGTCTCGGCACTCTTCCGGCGTGGGCAGGCTCACCGAGCCATCCAGATCCGTGAAATCAATCATCACGCCGTGTCGGTCGATAAAGCGTCGCCAGATTTCGGCATGAGCCTTTTCAACCGCGGTCTCCGCGCTCTGCGCGGCACGCGCGCGCGTGAGAAATGAGGGGCCGACCGTGGCGGCCGCAGCGGTGCCGGTGATGAACGCGCGACGATTCATTGGTTGAACGGGATGAAAGCAAAAGCGGCGGTGTTCGGCGACTTCTTTGCTGCTGGACCACGTAACTTGTTGCTTCGCATCCGGGTTTGAATGAGTAAAATCTCGGGCCGTGAAGATTCTTCCGTTTCTTGGCGCGCTGATGGTCGTCGCTGGCATTCAAGCCGCCGATGATCCGCTCGCACCGTGGCGCAGCGGCGTGAACATCCGAACCGTTGTGAGTGACTCCAACCGCCACACGATTCACTCTTATTTCAACACCTGCCCCGAAAGTCCTGACGGCAAGCGCGTGATTTTCTTTTCATCCACGACGCCTGACGCGCATCGCGGCGAGGTGAGGATGCTGGAGCGCGCGACTGGAAAAGAATCCATGCTCGCCACGAACGTCATCTGCGAGGATGCGCATCGCGTCGCGTGCCAGCAATGGGCGTCAAATGGCCGTCGTGTGGTCTTCCACGGCGAGCGGAACGGCGAGTGGTTCACCGCCGCAATAGATGTGGACTCCGGACGCGAGCGCCTGCTGGCGCGCGGGTTGTTGAAGGGCTGGGGCCAGCCGAATTCGGACATCGTTCCGCTCTACGGCCCGCACTGGAAACCGGGCGAGCACACGGGGCTGGAATTGTTGAACGTCGCGACGGGTGAGATTCGCAAGGCCGTTGGCGTGGAGGCGGTGAAGGCTGCCTATCCGGATTACTGGGCGAAGAGTTTCGGCGACAAGCCGGCCTCGATTTTCTTTCCGATCCTCGGCCCGGATTCCAAGCGCGTGTTCTGGAAAATGGCGACGGCCGGCAATGGCGACCCGCGCAGCAAGGCCGCGAGCGACCGGCAGGGGCTCATATGCTACAGCCTTGAGGAGCAACGCTTCCTCTACATGCGCGAGAAATGGGGGCACCCGTCGTGGCATCCGGACGGGCGCACAATTGTCGAGACGGGTTTCACGCTCTTCGACAGCAACGATGGCAAGTATCGTCGCCTCCCCGGCCTGCCCGCCGTGCGCGGTGATCATCCGTCGGCGAGTCCCGACGGCAGACTCATCGTCACCGACACGACGTTGGAAAACTTTGGCGGTACGGCGAAGGAGTGGGGCATCGTCGTCGCCGACGCACGCGGGACGAACCATGTCATCATCCACCGTTTCGACAACTCGCACGGCGCGCGTTCGTGGCGCGTGTCGCACCCGCACCCGGTGTTCAGCCCGGACGGGCGGCGGATTTATTTCAATGTCAGCAGCAGCCAGTGGACGCAACTTCACGTGGCGGAACGCGCGGAAGCGAGGGCGCCAGCAACGCAATAGGCGCAAAGCACACCGGAGCACCATGAGTTTGAAATTGAGTTACGCTGCGAACGGACTTAGGGAGTCGGGCTTGGTTGTGCAAACGGGCAGGGAGCTCGGTCCAACAATTTGACCGCTGTCTGCCCCGAAGCTTTTCTGGCACCATCGACTCGTGTGATGCAACGGCACGTCTTTCATTTCTGGCTCGCGTTGACGCTGGGCGCGTGGGCACCTGGTGCGACCGGTGCCACGAACTTCCCGCCACACGATCCGCGCGCGACGGCGCGCGTGGTGATCGTCGAGGACCAGCGTGCCACGGTGGCGTTCAACACGCAGGGGCCGGTCATCGAGAAGATGGTCGAGGCCGGCCTCACGCGCCTGACGGGGAAGACCGGCGCGACGGAGGCGTGGCGCAAACTCGTCACGCCGGCGGACCGCGTCGGTATCAAGGTGTTCTCGACTCCCGGCCAGTACAGCGGCACACGCCCGGCGGTGGTCGCCGCAGTGATCAAAGGATTGATCGCGGCAGGCGTGCCGGCGACCAACATCGTGATCTGGGACCGGCACTTGGTGGAACTGCGTCTGGCGGGTTTCTTCGAACTCGGCGAGCGGCTCGGTGTCCGCGTGGCGGCATCGACCGACGCCGGTTACGACCCGGGGAAGGCGTACGACACCGCGTTGATCGGCCGGCTGGTCTATGGCGATCTCGAGTTCGGAAAGAAGGGTCCGGGCGTTGGGCGAAAATCATTTGTCTCGAAACTCGTCACGCTCGAGATGACCAAGATCATCAGCGTCACGCCGATGTTGAATCACAACGTCACCGGCGTGTCGGGCCACCTGTTCGGCCTCGCGCTGGGAAGTGTCGATAACGTCCTGCGCTTCGAGGCGGACGAGGAGCGGCTGTTCACGGCGATTCCGGAGATTTTTGCGCTGCCGCTGCTTGGCGACCGCGTGGTGCTCAACATCACCGATGCGCTCGTCTGCCAGTACGAGGGCGGCGAGCGCGGGCTGCTGCATTACTCGGCGACGTTGAACGAGCTGCGATTCAGCACCGACCCGGTCGCGCTCGATGTGTTGTCGGTGCGCGAACTCGAACGGCAGCGTCATCCGCAGCGACCGGAGGCGATCGAGAAATTCATGGAGCTTTACCGCAATGCCGCGTTGGTCGAGATCGGCATCGGCGATCCGCGGCGAGTCAAGGTCGAGCGCGTCAGCTTGACGGGCAAGTGACGGCGTCAGCCGTGCGACGTCGCCGAGCGCAAGCGCTCGCGGTGTCGCCACAGTTCCTTCGGCTTGAAAATGCCGATCGGCGTGATGATTCCGGTGATCAACTCAGCCGGTGTCACATCAAAGCCCGGATTGCGCGCTCGGCTGGTCGGGTTCGCCACGCGGACAAAGGTGCGTCGGTGGTTTCGCGTTTCCGCACCCCACACACCAAGCACTTCGCTCTGGTCCCGTTCCTCGATGGGAATGTCGCGGCCGGATTTGAGGTTCCAATCAATCGTCGAGAGCGGGATGGCGACGTAGAACGGGATGCTGTGACGGTGTGCCAGCACGGCCTTGGTGTAAGTGCCGATCTTGTTGGTGACTTCGCCGGTGCGGCCCAGCGTGCGGTCGCTGCCAACGATGACGAGGTCGATCTCGCCGCGTTGCATGAAATGCCCGGCGGCGTTGTCGGCGATGATCTCGTGCGAGATGCCTTGTTGCGCCAGTTCCCACGCGGTCAGGGTCGCGCCCTGTGAGCGTGGACGCGTCTCGTCGCAGAAGACGTGGAACCGTTTGCCCTGCGCCTGCGCCGCATACATCGGCGCCGTCGCCGAGCCGATGTCCACGAACGCGAGCCACCCGGCGTTGCAATGGGTGAGAAGGCGCGAGCCGGTGCGGATCAACTTTGCGCCGTGCTCGCCGATGGCGCGGCAATGCGCCACGTCCTCGTTGGCGAATTCCTCCGCCGCCTGAAGTGCGATGGCCTGTTGTTCAGCGACCGACTGCCTCGCCGCCATTTTCACACGAAGGGCGTTCATCGCATTCACCGGGTCCACGGCGGTGGGTCGGGCGGCCTTCAATGTCTGATAGACCTCTTCGATGTGAGCGGCAAACCGGTCGGGAGCGCGGCCGCGAAAAGCCCGTGCGCCTTGCGCGAGTCCGTATGCTGCGGTGGCGCCAATCGCGCCGGCCCCGCGCACGATCATTTCGTGAATGGCTGCCGCCGTGGCGCGATAGTCGCGCGCGGCGACGATGCGGAATTCGTGCGGCAGCAATCGTTGCTCGATGAGCATGACCGCATTGCGCCGCGAATCGAACCAGACGGTTCGGTAAGGTCGCCTGCGGCCGCGTACGGTGACATTCACGCATTCAGGCTAGGAATGCAGAGGCAAGGTTGCAAGTTGCAGCTTCTCCAAGGAGAGCATCCGTGCGGGGAAACTCAGAACTCCAATCCCAAGACACGAAACCAGCCCCCGCTCACTCCGCGCGTGCGAGGATTTCGCGGATGCGCGCGCGGATTTTCCGGTAGAGTGGGTGCTGGCGGAGATTCTTGAGGTCGGGATCGCGGCGCAGCCATTTGAGGTCGCTGTAACCGCGGTCGAGCGCGGCGTTGATGGCGGCGGCGGCGTGCTCGCACTGGCCCGTGAGCGCGTAACTGCACGCGAGGTTGTAGTGCGCCAGGGCATCATCGGGGTGGAGCCGGGTGAGACGTTCGTCCACTTTTAGGCCGTCGGCGAAACGGCCCCGCTGCGTGTAATCGTCGCCGAGGATTTGGAGCGCCTCGATGAACTGCGGGTCGCGCCGCACGACACCCTCGAGGAAACCGATCTCGATGTCGAGAGTGTGCTGTTCGTGCGCGGAGAGTTTGCGCGGCGCGGCGGTTTTTTTCGGCATACGTTCGCAACAATGTTCCAAATGACTTATCGGCAAGTCAAGCGGACCGCTTGACGGTCAGATTGCGGATGCAATTTTCGTGCGAGCTGTCATTCTCCCCGCACACGAGCCAGCGAACTGAATACGCGGCGCCAATTCCGCGTCACCTAAATCGCTCCGAATGAACGGTGTCCGGCCACGGACCCTCCTCGGCAACTCGTCGTTGAACGCAATGCTGAACGCACAATACCGGCGCTCGGTTTGTCGCAACACCCGGCCGGGTGTGTCTTGGGCCGGGACGGCAGTGCTTTGCCTTGCGACAGCCGCGCTCGTGGCGCTGACCGCCTGCTCGGCGCGCCAGTACAAGCGCGCCGCCGACCGCGAGGTCTATGGGATTGTTGGCGACGCGGAGAAAAAAGTTCACGGCAAGGAAACCGGTTTCAACATCGACACACCGTATTCCAAGCGCGCGCCCAAGGAGATCAAAGCCGGCGAGATCATTGCCGACCGGATTCAGGACGGGAGAAAATTCCTCAGCCTCGAGGATGCGTTGCGCATCGCCATCGGCAACAGCCGCGCCTACCAGACGCGCAAGGAGACGCTTTACCTCAGCGGGCTGGCGTTGACGCGGCAGCGCTACGAGTTTGGCCCGCAGCTCTTCGGCACCAGCACCGGCTCGCTCAATCGCAACAGCGACAAGACGCAGGACGCGCGCCTCAAGAGCCAGGTCGGCGTGGATCAATTGCTCAAGACCGGCGCGCAACTCAGCGCGGCCATCGCCAACGACATCACGAGCTTTTACGTCGGCTCGCACACGCGCTCGGCGGTCTCGGCGATGTCGGTGAAGCTCACCCAGCCATTGCTGCGCGGCGCGGGCAGCGCCATCGTGGCCGAGACGCTCACGCAGGCCGAGCGCAACGTGATCTACGAGGTGCGCGGCTTCAGCCGGTTCCAGACGACCTTCGCGCTGGACAACGTGGTTGTTCCCTACTTGCGCCTGCTCCAGCAGAAGGACACCGTCCGCAACCAGTACAACAGCTATCAGAACGCCATCAAATCGCGCGAACTCTCCGAAGCCCTCGGCTTCGACGGCCGCGTGTCGCGCGTGCAGGTGGACCAGGCCCGCCAGCGCGAACTCGATTCACGCGGAGCCTACCTCCTCGCCGTCGAGCGCTACCGCGATGTGCTCGACACTTACAAAAGCACGCTCAGCCTGCCACTGGGCGTGGAACTCCAGCCCGACGACAAGGCCATCGACGATTTCAAAGCGATGGGCCTCGATCCGGTCGAGGTCACGGAGAAGGACGCCTATACGCTCGCCGTGCAACAGCGGTTGGACCTGATCAACGAGATCGACCGTTTCGAGGACGCACAACGCAAGGTCAAGGTGTTCGCCAACGCGCTGCTTCCCGATTTGAATCTCGTCAGCACGGCGTCGATCGATTCGCGCAACCCGGACTACACAAAGTTCGACTGGGACAATTATCGCACCTCGGTGGGCTTGACGCTCAACCTGCCGCTCGACCGGCTGAAGGAACGCAATGACTACCGCGCCTCGTTCATCACCTTCGAACGGCAACTCCGCACGCTGGCCCAGTCACTCGACGACTTGCGCAACGATGTGCGGCAAGGCATCCGCGGCCTCCAACTCGCCCGAGAGACCTACGAAGTGCAGCGGCGTTCGGTCGAACTGGCCAATCAGCGCGTTGAAAGTTCCGACATGCTTTTCCAGGCTGGCCGCGTGCAGATTCGCGACCTGCTCGACGCGCAGGACGCACAGGTGCGCGCGCAGAACGCCTTCACCCAGGCTCTCATCGACTACCACGCCACGCGGCTCGGATTGTTGCGCGACCTGGGCGTATTGAACGCGGACGACGAGAAATTCTGGCTTAAATCCTATCCGCTTCCCAAGGGAACGGGCGAAGGCGCGCCCGTGTTGGCGGCCAAACCCGGCGGGGAAGTCGTCACTCCCGAAAAACTTTTTGGCAACGAATGATCAGCCTCCAAACCATCCAGCCCTATTGGCAAAAGGCGGCGAGCCTCGAGTGGCTGCCGTCGCGCATCCGCCCGTGGGCGCAGAAGAACCCGCGGCTTGTGGCGGGCGCCGCCACGGTGCTTTTGCTGCTGCTCGTCATCGCATTGGTGCGAAGCTGCGGCGGCTCAGCGCGCTCGGAGTTGGCATACTTCACGGTCAAGCGCGGCGACTTTGTCGTGTCGATCACCGAGGGCGGCTCTTTGCGCGCGGTGAAGGAGGAAATCATCCGCAGCGAAGTCGAGGGCACGACGCGCATCATCAGCATCGTCCCCGAAGGCACGCTCGTGAAGAAGGGTGAACTGCTCATCGACCTGGATTCCTCGGACATTCAGGAGAAGCTCACCCAGCAGGAAATCCTGGCGGAGAACCAGAAGTTCGCGTTCGTCCAGGCCGAACAGGGACTCTCGATCCAAAAGAGCCTCGCCGAAAGCAACATCAGGGAGGCCGAGTTGAAGGTGCAGTTTGCTGGCTCCGACCTGGAGAAATATGTTGAAGCTGACTACCCGGCGGACAAGGACGTGATCGAATCGAAGATCTTGCTCACGGAGGAAGACTTGCAGCGCAGTCGCGAGCGCGCCCGCTGGACCGAACAGCTCTTCAAGAAAAATTACGCCAGCAAGAATGAACTCGATGCCGACAACGCCAAGGTCAAGAGCACCGGGATCGACCTCGAACAATCCAAGCGCAAGCTGATGGTGCTCACCAAATACGACTTCCCCAAAAGGAAGGCGCTGCTCGAATCCAACCTCGAACAGGCCAAGGACGACCTCATGCGGCTCAAGCAACGCAGCACCTCGCAGCTTGCGCAGGCCGAGGCCGACCTCGATGCGCGCAAGCGCACGCTCGACCTGCACAACCAGCGCCTGCAGCAGCTCAAGGACGCGCTGGGCTTCTGCAAAATTTACGCGCCGCAGGATGGCCTGGTCGTGTATCCCAACTTCAGTTCGAGCAGCGGTTACGTCGTCGAGGAAGGCGCGACCGTTCGCCAGCGGCAGGAGTTGATCAAGTTGCCCGACACCAGCTCGATGCTCGTCGAGGTCAAGGTGCACGAGTCGTTCGTCAACCAGATCAAGCCCAGCCTACTGGCTTATGTGACGATCGATTCGATGCCCGAACGGCGCTTCGTCGGCAGCGTGCGTCGCGTCGCCCCATTGCCCGACACGCAGAGCCGTTACATGAACCCGAACCTCAAGGTCTATTCGACTGAGGTCGTCATCGAAGAGCCGCTGCCCGACATCAAACCGGGCGTCTCCGCCCACGCCGAAATCGTGATCACCAACTTGAGCAAGGTCGTCTCCGTCCCGGTGCAGGCCGTCACGACAATCAAGGGGCAGCAATACGTTTATCTGGCGGGCAAGGCCGACCCGACCCGCGTCGAGGTCGGTTTCAACAACGACCGCTTCGTCGAAATCCGCTCCGGCGTCGATGAAGGCGGCCGCATCCTGCTCTCGCCGCCGCTGACCGGCGATGTCGAGGACACTGGCGCGGCGGATGTTTCCTCTGCCGAAGTCGAGGCCGCCAAGGCAAAGATCAAGAAGGGCAAGCGCAAGGACGACGCCAAGGGCGCCGTGTCGCGCGGTGGCGGCAAGTCAACTCTCCCGCCTCCGCCGAAGCCGGAGAAGTCCGGCACGCCCCGGCCCGAGAAGCCGCCCAAGCCTTCCAAATCCGGCGGCATCAGCGGCCCCCCGTGACCATGCCCGGCGAAGCCCTCATCCGCCTCGTTGGCATCCAAAAAATCTACCAGCTCGGCGAGGTCGAAGTCCGCGCACTGAACGGCGTCGATCTGGCGATCGCCGAGGGGTCCTTCGTCGCGATCATGGGGCCGTCCGGCTCCGGCAAATCGACCATGTTGAATCTTCTGGGCTGCCTCGATCGCCCGACCACGGGCGAATATTTTCTGGGCGGCGAAGACGTGAGCAAGCTCGACGACGACGCCATCTCCGCCGTGCGCGGCAAGCGGCTCGGATTCGTCTTCCAGAGTTACAACCTCATCCACCAGCTCACCGTCATCGAGAACATCCACGTGCCGCTCTTCTACCAGGGCAAGGACCTCACCGAGACCTACGAGCACTGCAAGAAGCTCGCCGAGCTAGTGGGCTTGGGCGACCGGCTCGATCACCGGCCCAAGCAACTCTCCGGCGGCCAGCAGCAGCGCGTGGCCATCGCCCGTTCGCTCGTGAACGATCCACTGATGATTCTCGCCGACGAACCGACTGGCAATCTCGACTCCCGCACCGGCGTCGAAGTGCTCGAAATGTTCGACCGCCTCCACGCCTCCGGCAAAACCATCGTCCTCGTCACCCACGGCCCCGAGGTGGCCGAGCGCGCGCAGCGGGTCATTCACATGAAGGACGGCGTCATTGATCGGGAAGTGATCAACCGAAAGGGAAACGGCGCGTGAAGCTCCACATCCCAGCGCGCCACTGGCGCACCGTCGAACTCGGCGTCAAAAGCCTGTTGCTCCACAAGCTGCGCTCGATCCTCACGATGCTCGGCATCATTTTCGGCGTATGCTCGGTCATCGCGATGCTCGCCATCGGCGAAGGCGCCAGCTACGAGGCGCAGGAGGCGATCAAGAAACTCGGCAGCGCCAACGTCATCATCAAAAGCGTCAAGCCCGCCGACGACGCCAGCAATTCGCAACAGGGCCGCCGCAGCTACGTCAGCGAATATGGCCTCACCTACGCTGACGTGGACCGGCTCAAGCAGACCATCCCCGGCGTCAAGCGCGTCCTGCCCATGCGCCTGATCGCTCCCTACGAAGTGCGCTACAACGAAAGCCACCTCGACGGCCAGATCGTCGGAACGATTCCTCTCTACGCCGAAATCAACGGCCTGGACATTGCGCGCGGACGATTCCTCGCCGACCTCGACGAGCAGCGCGAAAAGAATGTCTGCGTGATGACCACGACGTTCGCCGACCGCCTCTTCCCCTACGAGGACCCACTCAACCAGTTCATCAAGATCGCCGGCGATTACTACCGCGTGGTGGGTCTCGTGCAGGAAACTTCCACCGCCGACAAGCGCCCCCAGCCCGCGCACGCCGAGGGGCAGGCCATCGACAACAACGTCTATGTCCCGCTCTCCACGATCCGCTCCCGCTTTGGCGAGACCATCGTCCGGCGCTCGGCGGGCAGCTACCAGGCCGAGAAGGTCGAACTGCACCAGATCACGGTGCAGATGCAGAGCAGCGAGGCCGTCGAGATCGGCTCCGACCAGATCAAGACGCTGCTCAAGCGTTTCCATGCGAAGAACGACTTCGAGATGATCGTGCCGCTGCAATTGCTCCGGCAGGCGCAGGAGACCAAGCGCATCTTCAACATCGTCCTCGGTTCCATCGCCGCCATCTCGCTCATCGTCGGCGGCATCGGCATCATGAACATCATGCTCGCCACCGTCACCGAGCGCACCCGCGAGATCGGCGTGCGCCGCGCGCTCGGCGCCAAGAAGCGCGACATCATCACGCAATTCCTCGTCGAGACCGTCGTGCTCTCCGTCGGCGGCGGCGTCATCGGCGTGGTCATCGGCGTCATCGTGCCCTTTGCCGTCGAGTTGCTGGCCGGGATGAAGACCATCATCACCTTGTCGTCGCTCGTGCTCTCCTTCGGCATCTCCGGGGTGATCGGCGTCATCTTCGGCATCTACCCCGCGAGCCGCGCGGCGGACCTCGATCCCATCGAGGCGCTCAGGCATGAGTGAACGAACGCCTTAGGAAAGAACGCGCTTCATGCCAAAGATTCCAGATAACATCCGTCATCAACTTTCCATCGCAGAGAAAGCGTGTAGGGAACTCGAGAGTATTGCAGTGGAGTGTAGCGTCAGGCTCAAATTCACCTTGGACGGACGTTTTGTCGGCGACATCGGGGAATTGATTGCCGCGCAGCATTTCGATCTTCAGCTCTTCGGAAAGCAACAGCACTGCCACGACGGGAGGTGCATCATTCGAGGCGAGGAGCGAGGCGTTCAGATAAAATGCCGCCGAAAGAGTACCGTCATTGATTTCCACTCAAGACCGACACTGCTCCTTGTCATCTATATCGACGAGGGATGGACTTCTTGGGAGACTATTTACAACGGTCCGGGCGACTTCCTTTCGGATGGTAATGGGTTTAGTGCGGACGAACAGGGGCGCCTATCGCGTAGTGGAAAAAGACAAGGCCGGCGACTAAATCTTGAAGAACTGAGCCGAATGAATGCGAAGCTCAACGACGAAGGGCGAAATCGCATCCGGGTTCCAATTCGTTCTGCGTGATTCTCGGCTTGACCCGCGCCGGGCCTCTGTTCGTAAGCCGGCCAGCGATTCTGGCCATCCTCGCCCAAGCGTTCAGGAGGTCGTTCCAGTCCTGACAGGTCGCGTCGGAACGTTCAGGGAGCCATCGCGGTTTTGGCGGTGCCTTCCCAACCCGTCCGGAGGTTGTACGGATTCTGGCGGTGGCTTCCCAAGCGATTGGGAGGCCGCAGTTATTTTGGCGGTCCCTTCCGGATCGGTTGGATGGTCATAGCCGTTTTGGCGGTCGTTTCCGGATCGATTGGGAGGTCGTACACATTTCGGCGGTTGCTTCCGAATCGATTTGGAGGTCGTACATATTCTGGCGGTCCCTTCCCTAACGCTCCGACGCCAGCTCCAAGCATTTGGAAAAAGGCCACTTGCGTCAGAAACGCCAAAAATGAGTGAAAAAGCTCACTCAGTCTGCCTATCCGAGCCGGGTCTAGGCCGGCGCCGGGATCGTAAGGCTTCGACCCCCGTCACTCCGGCCGCGACTCGATGGCGGCATTGAGCTTGATCGGTTCGCTGCCGCGGACGCGGTAGAGATAGGTCCCCTCGACAACGCCGCGCACTGACTTAACATCGGGAGAGCCGCGCGCGTAGGTGAGCATCGCCTCGATGCGCCCCTCGTAACCCGACTGGCTCGCGCCGTCCTTTTGAAGGCGGACGTCGCCGCGCAGGACCGCGTAGCGGAACCGGTCGTCAGCCCCGGCGGGTTCGAGCTTCAGCGAGCCGGTGATCGGGCGGAACGGCACCTTTTGATCGACGGTGCGGATGGCCGGCGGATAAAGATAGACGAACCAGCCGCGCAAGCTTTCCGTTGGGATGTCCTTCGACTTCTCCGGCCACGCGAGCGCCTTCCATTGGCCGGCGTCCATCGCGACCGTTTCCACGACGGGCATGTGGCTGCCGGTCCGCGTGCCCTGGCCCGCCGGACCGCGGATGAAAAGCCGGACACCAGCGGGCGGTGTGGTGGTTGGGCTGGCGCACTTGAGATCGGGCAGTGAAGCCAGCGGCGTAATTGATGAAGAACCGGCTTTCGCGACGGGCAGTTTGAGTTTCTCCCGCGCGCGCTGCAGTTCAACCAGCCAGTCGGAGCGTCCCTTGCCACCGCGACGCCCGCCGGACAATCCGTGGAACTCGTGGATCACCCGGCCCGCGGAATCGAGCACGAAGACGAACATGTTCGAGCGGTCCGGGTCCTTCGAGAGCGAAGACTTGGTGTAGATCGCCTGCACGTCGGCGCTCATCTCCGGTTCGCCCGCGCCGTGCCAACTGGTGACGACGAAGGGCCGGAGCAGTTCGAGCACTCGGTTTTCGGAGAGCGGACCTGCCCTCACTGAGGTGGCGTTCCCTCAACAGTGCCCGCTGAACATGTTCCCGTAGCTGTTGCGCACGACGATCAGGAAGATCGGCCTCCGCTCCTTGGCCGCACGCGCCTTCGCCGCCGCCAAGTCCGCTTCCCAGTCCAGCCCGAAGATCGCCAGCTCGCTCTCTGCGGGCCGCAATGCCTTAAACCTCTCTTCGATGTCCCGCGTTTCGCTCAGACTCGCGGCACGTGCGATCGCAACGCCGGCCAGGAGGCAAAACGAAATCGCTGGGAGAAACTTTTTCATCGCGCTGAAGCAGTTGGCTTTGAGTTCTTGACGCCGGATTCTGTCGGCCGATTCGGCGCTCCGTTCACGAACCAAGATTTGGCCGTCGGCTCGCTCTTGAAGAATTTCAGCAACAGCTCCGCGACCTTCTTCCGGCCGGAGTCACTCGGATGCGTGCGGTCGCGCTCGACGACATCGTCAATGGTGTAGATGAACCCGTCGGCCTTGCGCGGCGTTTCGCCATCGGTCCAGAGATACGGCCCCCAGAGCAGCAGCGGTGCCTTCACGGCGCCGCAGTTGGAGTCGTAGTTGAGTTCCGCCTTGCCCGCGATCTGGTCCTGGATCAGCCAGCGCACCCCGAACGAGTCTTCATACGCGAACGGCTCGGGGTTCAACTTCGTGGTCGCGTAGCCGGCGTAGGTGCGGCTCGACACGTAGCAGAGCCGCGCGTTCGGGTAGCGGTCCTTGCAGATGTTCACGATCTTCGTGAGATACTCTTGCAACCGCTTCGCCTCGGCGGGGAACTCTTCGTGCGGCGCGATGATCGCCTGCTTGAGCCAGATTGCCTGCACCTGTCTGGCGGTCACGCCCGCGCTTTTGAGCCGCTGCTCGATCTTGCCCCAGAACTCGTGCGCCGGGTCGGACGTCTTGCGCGCGTCCTGTCCGCCTTGCGCGCCATCCACGAGAACAACCTTCGACGACTTGCCCGAATCAACGTCCGCAATCTTTTTGAAAACGGAATACTCCATCGTGGTGTTCGACATGCCCACGCCGAGCAGAACGATCTTGCCGTCCTTCGAGGGCTTGCCGTCCGCGTCGAGCGGTTCAATCTTCGCGGCTTCCTTCATGGCGGCTTCGAGGTGCAGCTTGGGCGGCTCGTTGCGCCCGCCGCCGTAAAGGCCGCCGTCCTGGCCCTTGTATTTGGCGGTGCCCAGTTCAGTGAGCGGCGTGAGATGCTGGGTCCATTTCGCGACTTCGGGCGCGGCCGGGCGCGCTGATTCCGCGCGTCCCTTGCCGCGCCGCGCGGCCTTGGCGCGTTCGTAGTAGGCCTGCTCCTCCGGCGTGAGCTTCTCGCCACTATTGGCCTTACGATGTAACTGCTCTGCGCGTGTCCAGTCGATCGGCTCATCGGCGGCGCGGAGTCCGATGAACGGCGAGGCGGCGAGCAGGAGGGAGAGAAGGACAAGTCGGGTCTTCATAGGTTGCAAGTGCAAGACGCGCGCTGCCCGCGTCAGGTTTCGCCGTCATTTCCGCGGCGGGTAAGACTTGGTGAACTGGTTACGGCTGTTGCTCATCGTGAACGAACCGTCGGCGTGCGCGGAAAGCTTGATGAAGCGGGCTCGGTCGTTGCGGCCGCCCACGTTCGCAATGAAATCGTCGGCGGAGTTGTGGCCCGCCTCGCCGCCCGACACGATTTTCT
>DATDFH010000144.1:0-5539 GCA_036522715.1 Verrucomicrobiia bacterium | reverse complement strand
CCGGTGCGATCCGAGGCAATCGAGCCGGTGCAACTCCAGCTCCAGCGGAAAGGTTTCGCGCAGCAGCATCCGGCGCAGCGTCGCCTTGCGCATCTGCGGCGCGTCCTTGAACTGCATGTGCAACCGCACGCACGCCACGATCTCGTCGATCTGCTTCCGCGGAAACTTCAGCCGCAGCAGGATCGCCTCGGCCATCGCCGCGCCGATCTTGTCATGCTCGTTGAAGCGGATGCGGCCCGTGCCGGCATCGCGCGAGAACGTCGGCGGCTTGCCCACGTCGTGCAGCAACACCGCCCACGGCAGCGACTCGGGCGCGTCGGGCGGCAACTGGTCGAGCATCAGCTTGAGATGGGTGAAGACCGTCCCCTCCGGATGAAACTCCGGCGGCTGCTCGCATCCGATCGTGGCCGCGATCTCCGGCAGCACGTGTTCCAGCAGCCCGCTGTCGCGCAACAACTCCAGTCCGCGCCCCGCGTGCGGCGGACGGAACAGTTTCAGCAACTCCTCGCGGACCCGTTCGGCGCTCACGGTTTGAATCTTCGCCGCGTTCGCCTTCACCGCGGCAAACGTGACCGGCTCGATGTTGAATCCGAGTTGCGCCGCGAACCGCACCGCGCGCAGCAGCCGCAAATGGTCTTCGGCGAAACGTTCCTCCGCCACGCCGATGGTGCGAACCACGCGCGCCTGCAGGTCCGCCTGGCCGCCGACCCAGTCGTGAACTTCATCGGAGATCGGGTCGAGGAACAGGCCGTTCACCGTGAAGTCCCGCCGCCGAGCGTCGTTGATGGCGTCGGTGAAGGTCACGGATTCGGGATGGCGTCCGTCGCGGTACTCACTCTCGGCGCGAAAAGTCGCGACCTGGAATTGCCGCCCGTGCTCGATCACCAGCATCACGCCGAATTGCTTCCCAACCGGAATCGTGCGCGGGAAGAGCCGTTCGATGTCCTCGGGACGCGCGTTGCTGGCGATGTCGAAGTCCTGCGGCTCGCGTCCGAGCAATTGATCGCGCACGCACCCGCCCACGAAGAACGCGGCAAACCCCGCGTCGCGCAGGCGGCGGACGATTTCGGTGGCGGTGGCGCGCAGGTCCATGCCTTTCTCCTTGCCCTTTGCGCGCCGCGAAGTCAACGCGGCGCGGAGAGGCCGCTCACAACAGCGGCGAGCTCCGCGGCACGCGCACCACGTAGGTGCCCGCAATCTTGTCGTGCCACGCCTGCTTTTCGCGATCCCAGATCACCCAGAGGAAGCCCAAGCCAAACACCATCACCGAGAAGATGCTCGAAAGCCCGCGCACCAGCGCGTCGGCGAACCGCAACGGTTTCCCATCCACGCGCACCACGCGGAGATTGCAGACCAACCCGCCGATGCTCGTGCCGCGCCACGTCCACAGCGCGATGCGATAGGCGATGAAGATCGAGAAGAACATGCCCGGTCCGTGATGGTTGATCAGCCCCAAGATGCCGCACGTCACCATCACCAGCATGAAGTCGAGAAGGAATGCCGCCAGCCGGATGCCAAACGTGCCGCGCGGAAGCGTTGCGAGGTCCAGCGGTGGAATTCCGACGAGGGCAACTGGCACGACGAGCGGCGGTGTTGCGGCAGCGGCGTCGCCGGGATTCGATGCGGCACTGAAACCAGGAGCCGTTGGCGTTGCTGGGGCGGGCGTGGGCGTCGGCGGGTTCTCCTTCTTGAATGCCTGGAGGAACGCGAGCGTCGCTGCGCCCAAACCGATGACGCGGATCAGCGCCCACGTCGCGAAGCCGACGATCGGGATCACGTAGAGGAGGTAGATCACCAGCGCGCCGATGAGGAACGAGCGCACCGGTGCGAAGCGTTCCTCGGGAGTGCCGCGGCGAACGACATTGCCGCCGATCCAGCGCGCGACGGCGATCTTGCCGAACACTGCCGCGATCAAAAGTGCGCAGAACAAAAACGGAACGACAATGATGCCGATGGCCGAGGCGATCAGGAGAATGCACACCGGCCCGAAAAGCAGCAGCACCAGGATGCCCACGAGGAACGCCGTCAGCGGTTTCGCATCCAGCGTCGCCGTGCACACGCGCAACGGCCGGTCGAACAGCAGGTTCAACAGGAAGTGAACGAGAAAGATGATCCCCGCAACGGCCCACACCCAGCCGACGGTGGGCGCGATGGGCCGGCCCCAAAGCAATGCGCCTTTGAACCAGTCCTTCAGCCAGCCGAGATGCTCGAACAGATCGCCCAACGGTGGATGAATGATTTCGCCGCCCGGCTTGAAATCCGCGGGCGCGTCGAGCTTGCCGCCCACGACGACGAGGTCGCCTTGAAGCGACGTGTTGGTCGAGGAAATGGTCATGCTGCCGCCAACGATCACGGCGTCACCCTTCACCACGGCGTTGCTGCCGAAGGTCACGCCACCCAGCACGTTGACCAGGTCGCCCTCGACGGTGCCGTCAATCTGCGCCTTGCCGAAAATGACGACCACATCGCCCGCCTTCTCGCCTTCTTTAAGCGTGAAGTCGGAGCCGATGCGCACCTCCTCACCGACGCCGGTGTGTAGCTGTCGGCGGTGTTTCTTGAGGCCGATGATTCTGGTTTCCTTGGTGCCAACTTCGATTTCGAGCTTATTGGTCAGTTCGTCGGCAATGAGGCGCGCAACCTTCTCACCCGTGGTCGCGTTGGTGTTGCTGTCTTGCGCCGGCGCAGTGAACCCCGCCGCGAGCGCGAGCAGGGGCGTGAGCGCGAGGATTCGTTTCAACGAGTTGGTCTTCATGCAAATTTCAATTCCTTCGCGAGCACGCGGCCGAGCGCGGTGCCGAACGCGGCGCAGGCGGCGAACATCACCGCCACGAACACGAGCACGTAACCGATCACGGGCTGAAACAACGCGCGCCAGAGTACGAGCGCGGCGTTGAGACCGGTGCCGAAACCTTCCGTGGCGTTAGCCACGCGGCCCGCGAGATTCCCCGCCGCGCGGCTCGCAACGGCGCCGAGATGAAACTCTGGCAGCAGTATCGCGATGCCGACGAGCACAGCAGCGAGCGCGACTGCCGACGCGACCTGCCACTGTCGCGGCCAGGTGAACCACGCCCGTTGATACCACGGCAGCGCGGCGCGCCGGCGCACCTCGGCCAGTACGCGCGGCATCAGCGTCCGCGGCGCGCGCAGCGGAGGCAGTTGCTTCAGCTCGCGGTCGATCAGGCGTTCCAGTTCGTGCTCGTTGTTCATTGGTTGTTCAAAGTTTCAGCCCCACGGCGTCGCCGGCAGAGTCGAGTTTCAATTTGTTCTTCAGGGCCTCACGGCCGCGATGGATGTCGGTCTTCACCTTGCCGAGCGAGACGCCGAGCTGCCCGGCGATCTCCTCGTAGCTCTTGTTCTCGAAATGATAGAGCACCAGCGGCACGCGTTGGGCGTCAGGCAAACGGCGGAGCGCCTGTTCGAGCAACTCGCGCTGATCGGCCTGACCGGCTTCGGCGTCCGTTGCGCTTTCCGCGGCAAGACGGTGCTCGAAACCGCCCTCGGGATCATCGTTCTCATCTCGCAGTTCGCTGAAAAAGCGCCAGCGCGCGCGGTAACGCGTGAGGTGATTGAGACACAGGTTTGTCGTCACGGTTTTGAGCCAGCCGCCCGCAGTGGGGCTGGAGCCGATCTCCGCGAAACGCTCCCACGCCTTGAGGAACGCTGCCTGCGCGACATCCTCGGCGTCCGCCACGTTGCCGAGGAGCCGGACTGCCGTCGCGAACACCATGTCCTGGTAGTTCCTCATGAACACCTCAAACTGTTCGGCGTCGGTCATGCCTCAGGCTGGAGCCTTCCGCGGTCATCGTAGAGAGAGAACCCGGCGGCGGACAGGAAAGTTTCAGGAAAGATGCTTTAACGCAAAGGCGCGAAGACGCAAAGGATTCAGGCACAACCATCCACGCCACCCGGCATTTTCTTTGCGTCTTTGCGTTAATTCCCTCGTTCAGATTGAAGGCGGTTCGGCTATCTTCCGCGTGTGCAAACGCTCGCCGACAAACTCGGAGAAGGCGCCTCGCTGACGCAAGTCACCGTGCCCGACCTCTGGCAGCAGGAGGCGGTGGCGGCGTTGCGGGCGGGCAAGGACGTGGTGGTGCAGGCACCCACCGGCTCGGGCAAGACGTTGATCTTCGAGCTGTGGTCCAACCTCGGCAAACCGCGGGGGCAGGCCATCTACACCGTGCCGACGCGCGCGCTGGCCAACGACAAACTCGCCGAGTGGCGCGCGCGCGGCTGGAACGTCGGCATCTCCACCGGCGACCTCAGCGAAAATCTCGACGCGCCCGTCATCGTGGCGACGCTCGAAACGCAGAAGAGCCGGCTCATCCGCGGCGAAGGGCCGGCGCTGCTGGTGATCGACGAATATCAGATGCTCGCCGATCCGGACCGTGGATTGAACTACGAGTTCGCCATCGCGCTCGCGCCGCCGAAGACGCAACTGCTCCTGCTCAGCGGCAGCGTCGCCAATCCGCAAGAGATCGTCCGCTGGTTTTCACGCCTGGGCCGTCACGCGGTGCTCATCCGCCACGACGAGCGGCCGGTGCCGTTGGAAGAGGTCCACGCCAACAACCTCAACTACCATGTGCCGTCGGAAGTTCGAGGCTATTGGCCGCGCCTCGTGGCCAAGGCGCTGGCAGAGGACCTCGGGCCGATTTTGATTTTCGCTCCGCGCCGCGCCGCCGCCGAGTCGATGGCCGCCGATCTCGCACGCCAGTTGCCGCTGCCCAATCCGCTTCAACTCAGCGACGCGCAACGCAAGCTCGTCGGAGAAGATCTCGCGCGGATGTTGCGCAACCGCGTGGTCTATCATCACAGCGGCCTCGCCTATGCCGTCCGCGCGGGCGTGGTCGAGCCGCTTTCCAAGGCCGGGCAATTGCGCGTGGTCGTCGCGACGATGGGCCTCGCAGCCGGAATCAATTTCTCTCTGCGCAGCGTCGCGCTCGCCGGTGACAGCTACCGGCGCGACACGGTCGAACAACCTCTGCGCGGCGATGAAATTCTCCAGATGATCGGCCGCGCCGGCCGCCGGGGCATCGACGAGATGGGTTTCTTCCTCGTCACCGCGAACGAAATCCGGCTGCGCGACGGTTACCCGTGTCATCTCGCACGCAGCGGCATGGTGGATTGGAGCGCGTTGCTCGGCCTCATGGCCAACGCCGCCCGGCAGGACCTGCCGCCATTCCGCGCCGCGGTGCGCGCGCAGGAGCGGCTCTTCACCACCAAGCCGATTTTCCTCGGCGTGGAGGAGTCGTTGAAACATCCCGAAACGCCATGCGGCCTCGCGACCGACGCCGAGCGCGCGCGCCACGTCCGGGAACGCGTCGTCGAGATGCTCAACAGTCGTGGCGAATGGGAGCGGATGCCGTCGCTGAGCGAAGTGCCGCTCGGCGAAGCGAAGGTGTTCGAGCCGATTTCCGAGGACGCGCTGAAGTTGCTCAAACTGCGCGCGCGCATTCCCGACCCGGAGGAACGAGCCGACGCCTCCGCCATCGAGCATCCAGCACCCGGCATCAAACTCCGCCGTGCGCTCACCGAGCCGCAC
>DATDFH010000143.1:0-4652 GCA_036522715.1 Verrucomicrobiia bacterium | reverse complement strand
AACGGCACGTTGGCGACCACCGGCGATCCCGTCATCCAACCCGGCCTCATCGACGTAAGTTGCAATGCCAATAACGCGCAGAGCGTCGGTACGCTCGTCAAGGTCAGCTCGCTGCCCGGCAACAACGTGGATTGCTCGGTGGCGCGGGTGGTTTCCGGAATGGTCCGCAGCGACGGCTCGATTCTTGAAATCGGCACGATCTCGTCCCAGACCGTCGCAGCGTCGCTCAGCCAGCTCGTGAAGAAAAGCGGTCGCACCACAAAGCTCACGCGCAGCTCGGTCTCCGGGTTGAACGCCACGATCAGCGTGACCTACGAGAACGAATGCGCCGGCGGCACGGCCTTCACCAAGACGTACACCGGCCAGATCGTCGTTGCCAACGGCGGCAGCAACTTCCTCAACAGCGGCGATTCAGGCTCGCTGATGGTCGAGGACACGGCGACCAATCCGCGCGCCGTGGGCCTGCTCTATGCCGGCAGCAGCACCAGCGCGATCGCAAATCCAATCGGCCCGGTCTTGCAGTTCCTCGGCACCGCGCTCGGCGGCACGGCGACGATGGTTGGCAACTGACCCGGCCCCACCGGGATTTCAACAGCACTCGTTCGCGATTCGCGGACGGGTGCTTTTCATTTGGCGAACAAACGATGTGGAGCGAACAATGCCCGTGAACTCATTCCGCCGGTTTCGCCGTTCGCTTGGACTGCTCGCCCTCACCGTAGCGTTCGTCGCCGGTGGTTGCCGACGACACATGATTGAGCCCACTTCACCGAAGCGTGACATCAACGCCGTCCTTGCCGACCATGACAAACGCCTGCTGTCGATACCCGGTGTGGTGGGAGTTTACGTCGGCTTGCTCGATGACGGGCGCACGCCCTGCCTCAAGGTCATGCTCGCGCGCAAAACTCCGGAGAACGGGCGTGCCATCCCGCGCACGCTCGACGGGTATCCAGTCGTCACGGAAGTGACCGGCGAAATCCGGCCGATGCAGAAGCCGTGAGGCGGTGTCGGATCAATCCAACTCGATGCCCACCGGGCAATGGTCGCTCCCGGTGACGTGCGGCTGGATGAACGCGCGTTGCAACCGCGGGCGCAGCGCAGCACTGATCATGAAGTAGTCCAGACGCCACCCGATGTTCCGCGCGCGCACGCCCGGCATCCGGCTCCACCATGTGTAATGCCCGCCGCCTTTTTCGAACTCGCGGAAGGTGTCCACGAAACCCGCGCGCACCAACGCGCTGAACCCGGCGCGTTCCTCGGGCGTGAAGCCGTGGTTCTTCATGTTGGACTTCGGATTGGCGAGGTCGATCTCGGTGTGGGCCACGTTGAAATCGCCGCAAAAGACGACCGGCTTGCGACGTTCGAGCTTCTTGAGGAAGCGGCGGAAGGCGCGGTCCCACTCCTGCCGGTAGGCCAGCCGCGTGAGTTCGCGCTGCGAGTTGGGCACATAAACATTCACGAGGAAAAATCCGGCGAACTCCGCAGTGACCACTCGGCCTTCACCGTCGTGATCTTCGTGGCCGATGCCGGTGGAGACGTTGAGCGGCCGGGTGTTCGTGAAGATCGCGGTGCCGGAGTAGCCCTTCTTCGCCGCGCAATTCCAATGCGTCGCGTAACGCGCCGGCCAGAGTTGTTCCACGTCGTCGGGGCTGCACCGCGTTTCCTGGAGGCACAGCACGTCGGGCCGCTCGGCGTCGAGGTAGTCGAGGAAATTTTTCCGCAACACCGCACGCAGGCCATTGACGTTCCATGAAATCAGTTTCACGCGCCGGAAATTACCAGAACGCTGCGGCAAGGAAATGCTGGGAATGAGCGCGGACTGGATTCCTGATCGGCGCCCGGCTATCAAGGCGGCGTGAACAGACTCGCGGGCAAAGTTCTGGTCGTCATAGGCGGCACCAGCGGACTGGGGCTGTCGGCTGCCAAGGCATTTGTGGCGGAGGGCGCGCAGGTTGTGATCGTCGGCCGCGATGCCGCTAAGGTGGCCGCAGCGGAGAAGGAGTTGGGCAAATCGGCGCTCGGCGTGGTCGGCGACGCGACCGAACCGAGCACGGCGTCCGCGGCGATTGCGACGGCGGTCAACAAGTTCGGCGGCTTCCACGGCCTCTATCACGTCGCCGGCGGGAGCGGGCGGCGCAAGGGCGACGGGCCGTTGCACGAACTGACCGACGAGGGCTGGGAGTTCACGCTGCGCGAAAATCTCACCTCGATGTTCTACTCAAACCGCGCCGCCGTGCAGCAGTTCCTCAAGCAGGCCACCGGCGGCAGCGTGCTCAACATGGGCAGCGTGCTCGGCGTCGCGCCCTCGCCGCGCTACTTCGCCACGCACGCCTACGCGACCACCAAGGCGGCGATCATCGGCCTTACCAAATCCGCCGCCGCGCATTACGCTGGTGCGAACATCCGCTTCAACGTCCTCGCGCCCGCGCTCGTCGCCACGCCGATGTCGCAGCGCGCGCAGGGCGACGACGAAGTGATGCTCTTCATCCAGACCAAGCAACCGCTCGACGGCGGACGGATTGGCAAGCCCGAGGACCTCGACGGCGCGGCGGTTTACTTCCTGAGCGACGAATCGAAGTTCGCCACCGGCCAGGTGCTGGCGGTGGACGGCGGCTGGTGCGTGAGCGAAGGGCAGGTTCCGCAACGCGCCGAAGTCGGCCAGCCGCGTGCCACGGGCGAGAGCGTTTTCACGTCATTGGGCAAGTTGTGGGGAAAGCTCACCGGGGGAAAATGACGAACTGCGAATGTCGAATGGCGCGCTTTGATTCAAACCGCCCGGCTGGAGCGCGCACGCATTTTCGCTCCACGTGCTGTTCGCCATTGGTCATTGGCCGTCTGCCATTGCCATGAACTACGCCCTCGGCATCGACCTCGGCGGTTCGAGCATCAAGGCGGTGGCGGTCACGCCGGACGGCGAAACGCTCGCGCAAGCGAGCGAGCCGTTCGTCGATCACGACATGGAATGGGCGCTCAAACTTCGAGCGCTCGCCATGCGGCTCCAGCAGGAACGCGGCGCGCCCGCGCAGGCCATCGGCGTGTCCGCGCCCGGCCTTGCGGCGAGGGACGCGCGCAGCATCGCCGTCATGCCGGGCCGGCTGCACGGACTGGTCGGACTCGATTGGACAACCTATCTCGCTGCTCCACGGCCCGTGCCGGTCTTAAACGACGCGCACGCCGCGCTGCTCGGCGAGGTGTGGCTCGGCGCGGCGCGCGGCATGACCAACGTTTTCATGTTCACCCTCGGCACCGGCGTCGGCGGCGCGGCGATGGTCGATGGCCACCTGTTGCGCGGCGACATCGGTCGCGCGGGGCATCTCGGCCACGTCACGGTGGACTGGAAGGCGGCGCGCGACGATTTTAACACGCCCGGTTCGCTGGAGTTTTTCATGGGCAACAAAAGCATCCGCATCCGCTCACAAGGCCGGTTCACGACGACTCATGAACTGGTCGCCGCCGCGCAAACCGGCGATCTCGCGGCGCGCGAGCTCTGGGAGCAGAGCGTGCGCGCCCTTGCGTGCGCCATCGGCTCGCTGATCAACGTGCTCGACCCGGAGGCGGTGATCGTCGGCGGTGGCATTGCGCGCGCGGGCGCGGCGTTGTTCGAGCCGCTGGAACGGATGGTGCGCGGCTTCGAGTGGCAGACTGCGGGACATGAGGTAAGGTTGCTTCCAGCAAAACTCGGCGATTTCGCAGGAGCATACGGCTCCGCGGCCAACGCGCTTAAACATTTTTGACCGGTCAACCGTCTATGACTCGCATGAAATCCTGGCTCATCGTTGCGTCTCTTCTCGGCGCGGGTGTGGCATTGCCCGCCGCAACTCCCGGCGACAAGCCGCTCCCGTCGATGGAGGACATTCTCCAACGCGTCGTCGAGCGGGGCGCGAAGGAGATGGAGAATGACCGGCTGTTCGACGCGCACTATGGCTTCACGTTCCAACGCACGACCGACACCAAGAACACCAAGGGCGAACTCAAGAAGACGGAGGAGCGCGTCTTGAAACATGATCCGTCCACCGCGGCGGCCGCGAAGAAGAAGTCTGAACCCGTGGTCACGGAGGCGTCGTTGAAGGCGGACGCAGAAGCGAAGGGCCGCGCTTTTGAGAAGCGCGACTTCGTGTTGAACACGGACATCATCCGGCGGTTCACCTTCAACGTCGTCGGTCGTGAAACCATCGAGGGCCGGCCGGCCGTCGTGCTGGAGTTTGTTCCTGCGGGCCGCAATCTCCCGGTGAAGACGTTCAAGGACAAGTTCATCAACAAGGCTGCGGGCCGCGTGTGGATCGACGAGGCGGACGCGGTGGTGGTCAAGGTGGACATGCGGCTCACTGAGGAAGTGTCGGTGGTCGGCGGGCTGGTCGGCAACGTGAAGCGTTGCGTCTATGGCTTCCTGCGCGCGCGCACACCCGAAGGCTGGTGGTTCACGCAAAATGTGCGCTGGCAGATGGAGGGCCGGCAGTTCTTCACGCACAAGATCATGGAGTGTCACGAGCAGAAGAAGGACGTGAAGCGGGTGATGTGATTGGTGCGCGGACCTGCGGCAGGATTCTACAAATCCGAAAGCCGCGCGGCCCATGTCCGGCGAGGCTTGGGTTGTGTTCACTCTTCGCGGCGGGCAACATCCGCCCCGGATGAACGTCACTCAGGATTATCTCGGC